>PLQW01000265.1 GCA_003160215.1 Acidobacteriaceae bacterium | reverse complement strand
TTCCTTTCCTCCCCGTGTCTCCGTGGCCCGATGGATTTCTACTTCAATCCGCCACAGTAACCTCACAATTTGCTCCGGCTTGTATGTCTTCACCGGAACAAGTCCAGCGGGAATGAGGGAGAATCATTCGACAAGGGAGCGGATCTGAGAATTGTACTGCGAATTAATCACTACCGTGCAATCAACCGAGAATCTTGGAAGAGTCGTCCTCGGGCCACGATTCGACCTGGTCCGTTCCACCCGCGAGGCGCACGTGAAGCCGCAGCCAGCCAGTGGTTGAATACGTCTTTGTCCGTATAGGCTGGCGGATAGAACGGATTCCAGGATTAGTACTGGTAAACGCCCTTCACAACACCCATTCCTGAGCGAAATCACGGGCAACGGGGTTCGGTGTGCCTTGCCGACTTGTGGGGACTAATCTTACCGCGGCACTTCGACGACATGGCGACTACACGGCCAAGTGGGTTGTCTTCAAATCGCCGACGATGTGACAGCGCAGGAACGTAAGGGCGTTCCCGATTACTAATCTGAATCTGCACCCAAACGAGCCCCCCAATGAGCGCATTGGCATCCTGGTGTATCTTTAGCTTCTGTTAATGGTACTGTGGCATCCTCGAATATCATGCACATCTCACGACGAAGTTTCCAGCTCCTCCTGGGCGCGGTTGCCCTCAATGGCTTGCGCTCGCCGCTTTCGAACGCTGAAGAGCGTGAGATGCCTGACGAACAGAACAACCGTTCTCACTATTTCTTTGAGAACCAGACGTTTGAGACGATTTTTCTTACCAGTCTGGGCCGTGCTTACTACTCCGGAGCAAACCCCGGGAAGGTACTTTATCTTACGCGGCAGGTGAAGGACGGTGATTTCGAGAGCGCCTTCGTCGCTTTCAGGCAGGCTGGCGATGAGGCTCGCGCACAGGCTGACGACTCGTTGGCGGGCGGCCATCAAGAGAGCGCGAGACAAGCGTACCTGTGGGCACAGAACTTCTACGACAGCGCGACCTACTTTGCAGACGGGTCAGCTGATCCGTCGCGTTTTCTGCCTACTTGGGAGGCGTTGTATGCCTGCTGGTTGAAGTCTCTGCCATTGTTCGATCCCCCGATCGAGCCGGTCTCGATTCCTTACGAGGGAACAACACTACACGGCTTTTACATGCGGGGCAAAAGCAAGGCGCGGCGGCGTCCGCTGCTGATCCTCGTCAACGGAAGCGACGGATCTCTGCTGGACCTGTGGTTGTGGGGCGGGGCCGGCGGAACAGCTCGCGGCTATGACTGCGTTGCCTTTGATGGACCAGGGCAGGGCTATGCCTTGTGGAAGCAGAAGCTGTATTTCCGCCCGGATTGGGAGAAGGTAATTACGCCCGTGGTGGACTTTGCATTGTCCCGTCCTGACGTCGATCCGAAACGCATTACCATTCAAGGCATCAGCCAGGGAGGGTACTGGGTTCCGCGCGCAGTTGCCTTCGAGAAGAGGATTGCCGCAGCTATCGCCGATCCGGGCGTTGTCGATGTTTCGACCTCTTGGATCGCAACGCTGCCGAAGCCGCTGCTGGAGATGCTGAAGGCGGGACAGAAGACGGAGTTCGATTCGTTTCTGGCAAAAGGGTCGTCCCCCGCAGACCGCGCTACATTGACCTTTCGCACGCGTCCCTTTGGCTTTGCTTCCTACTTCGACACCTATAAAGCGGCGATGGAGTACAACCTTCAGGGTGTCGCAGAGAAGATTCAGTGTCCACTCCTGATTACGGCGCCTGTCAATGAAGCCTATTGGCCAGGACAGTCCCGGCAACTGTACGAGATGGTGAACTGCCCGAAGAAACTGGTGGAGTTCACCGTGGCCGACGGGGCTGACCTTCACTGCGAGCCCAATGGCACCGGCATACGAGATCTCCGCGTCTTCAATTGGCTGGACCAAACGCTCTCGTCCGGTGGATGACCGGCCATGCCAGATGGACCTTTCGCCGCTGTTCGTCGGACGGTGGTCCGAGAATGACAATTTGATACTCCCGCAGAGCCATTCCGGTGAGATCAGTAGTCGGTAGTCGAAGTTGGAGACTCGGAAGACTGTATTGACACCTGCCTCGATTGAGAGCGGATAAGGGACGATCGGAAGTTGGTCAAGTTGACGAGAAACGCCCTTGTCGCCACTTTACTTTCGGGTTGTTCGGCACCGCGGAAGCTATCAGAACGCGCCTCCGGCTGTTCCTGCGTTGGCGACGGATTGCAACTCGCGAATCACCCAGAACAGCCGCCGGGCCGATACGTAGCTGTGCTGGCCACCGTTGCGTAGGGCCCTGATACGGGATTTCGAGATCAACTTTTGGATCTTCCGCTGCGAAAGTCCCAACCCTAGCTCAGAATGCACGATAGTGGCTGCTTCCTCTTCAGAAATGCCGGGCAAGGCCTGGCCGGCATGAAAGCGAGAACGCCATTGCTCTAGCTCCAAGGCCTGGCGGGTGAAGATTTCCTCCAGCTCGTGGGTGCCGGCGAACAGCAATCCGCAGTGCGGCGGTTGATCCAACAGTTCCCGCAGGGTCTCCAGGCACTCAATCGACAGATGCTGGGCTTCGTCAAAGACCAACAACACCTTGCGCTGGCTAAGATCGAATCGGAGGTTGCGCAGAATCCGGTCGACGGTTCCCATTCCGATTGCCCCGCAGCTCTGGGCTACGCATTATAAAAGGGCGCCCC
>PLQW01000043.1 GCA_003160215.1 Acidobacteriaceae bacterium | reverse complement strand
TTCCCATTTGGCGATTCTTTCACGTCACCAGCCAGCCGCCCTGAAAGTTGCAACACATCCGTTGCGGGCGTGGAACAGAAGCTTGCGGATGAACTTGTCCGGCTCTCACTGGATGCAGGCATCAACTTCGTCGATACGGCGGATGTCTACACCAATGGCGAATCTGAGAAAGTTCTCGCTCAGGCCATCGCCAATCTTGGCATCGCGCGCAAGGACATCGTTATCGCCACGAAGGCCTTCGGACGGACCGGCCCCGGCCGTAACGATGTCGGCGCTTCGCGGGGACACATCATGGACGCCGTTGAGGCCTCCCTTAAACGTCTAAAGACCGACTACATCGACCTCTATCAGATCCATGGAGCTGACTCTGTCACGCCAGTCGAGGAAACCCTCCGCGCTCTCGATACCCTTGTCTCCCAGGGAAAGGTTCGCTACATCGGCTGCTCCAACTGGTATGCCTGGCAGATCATGAAAGCCATTGGCATCTCCGAAGCAAAGAATCTTGCGAAGCTCGATACGCTCCAGGCCTATTACTCCATAGCAGGCCGTGATCTCGAACGGGAGATTGTGCCTCTGCTGCAGGACCAGCGCACGGGACTCCTGGTCTGGAGCCCTCTGGCCGGCGGACTCCTTTCAGGCAAATACTCCCGCGAAAATCAAAAGCCCGAGGACTCGCGCCGCTCCGCTTTTGATTTTCCGCTTGTGGATAAGGAGCGTACCTGGCGTATCCTCGACGTCCTTCGCCCCATCGCGCAGGCCCATGAGACCAGCGTAGCCGCCGTCGCCCTGGCCTGGATTCTCGCCAAGCCGTTTGTCACATCCGTCATCATAGGAGCGAAACGCGTCGATCAGCTTCGTCAGAATCTGTCTGCCGTTGAGATCCAGCTCACCGCAGACGAGATCGGGAGACTCGATGAGGTAAGCGCACTACCTCCTGAATACCCTGGCTGGATGATCCCGTTCCAAAACAGTAATCGCCTTGCCGATGTACCCCGCATTTAACGTAAGCCCGGGCCGCCGCGAAGACTCGTCGACGCCCAGACACGCGGTTGGAAAAGACTCACGAGTCGACGCCGAGGATGAATTTGCAACGTCAGGCTTGCGTCCGGAATCGGTTATTCGGGGGCTGCGTTTGATCTGCGTGGCGTCTCGGAATGGAATCCGTTGAGAGGAGTGATCAGCATGCCAACTGCAACCATGGTCGTTTCCTCCGCTCGATTTGACCAGGGCCTCAGCTATGGTGATTTCCTAGCCGGCGCTACGGTCAATCGTGACAAGTTCGAGCAAAACTACGGGAACCCAGTGCTCACCGAGGAGGACCTGCTCTTTTTTCGAAAAGTCAGCGAGCTTCCGAATGGTCTACGAAAGCTGCTTGCGATCGCGGAAGCATGGTGCGGCGATGTTTACCGAGAGCTGCCAACCGCGGTGCGCATCGCGGAGTCAGCTGGGATCGACTTGCGAATTTTTCTTCGTGACGAAAATCCGGACATCATGGACGAATTTCTAAGCAATAACGGGAAATCGCGCGCCATTCCCGTGTTCGTCTTCTATACAGCCGACACAAAGTACATTACGCATTTCACTGAACGCTCCGCGAGTGCTCATGCCGGAGTGGCGCTCGCCATGGAACAAGCGAAAACGAAACTGAATCTGCCAGCGTCAGCCTCCTTCGGGAACCTTCCTGATTCAGAAAGGCAAGTGTTCCTTCAGGAAGTAATCTCGAGGATCGAGCCGTATGCCGATCAGTGGCGAAGAGATGCTGTCAAGGAAATACGTCAACTTCTAGCGACTGCTCTGCACTTACCGGATGCTGCGTGATCACTCGGAGTGGAATTGTGGCGCACCAAAACAACATTCCAATCGTGTATACCATCCGCGGCTGCGACGCCTGTATCAAGCTATTGAAGAAATGGGACGCTGAGGGCCTCGTCTATGACGAGCGCCGCGTGGAACTCAGTCAGGCGACATTAGACGAAGCGCGCCGATATGGCAAACTGGTGCCCATCATTGTGTGGCCGGACGGTCGAGTTGAACAAGGATTCGGGGACAGTTTCGGCTGTTTCATCTGATAAGCCGACTTCCCGTTACTGATCTGAACTCGATGAGTGACTCGGCGATTGTGCGCTCAGCGAGAAACGGAGAATTTCAGGCCGAGCCAAGCTCGTCACGAATCGGTCCATGTATCTCTGCCTGCTGCGCAATCGAAAGAGTTGATACCGCACAAGGCCGCAATTGGAAATTGCGTTACATCTCTCTTGACGAACCATAACCGTACGGTTATGGTTATATCTATGACGCCGGTCAATGCAAATCACGTGTTCCGAGCTCTCGCCGATCCGACGCGCAGGGCTATATTCGAGGAACTGACTCGGCAAGGCGAACAGACTGTCCACGCATTGACCCGCTATGCGGGCGTTTCTCAGCCTGCCGTCTCCAAGCACCTGACGGTGCTGAACAGGGCAAAGCTGGTACGGCATCGCCGCGAGGGACGCGAAACTCACTATCGCGCGCAGCCCAACGCGCTGGCGCCGATGGTGAACTGGCTCAATCTGTACGGCGCCTTCTGGCGCGAGCGATTTGATCAACTCGAAAACCTGCTGGAAAGAATGGACAAATGACCAATACTACCCCGAGACGTACTCTCGTCATTGAACGGGAGATTCCGCATCCCCCGGAAAAAATCTGGCGGGCGCTCACGCAAAGCCCCCTGATAGAGGATTGGCTGATGAAGAACGATTTCCAGCCAGTCGTGGGCCACCGGTTCACCTTCCGCGCCAGGCCTATGCCGAATTGGAACGGGGTCATAGACTGTGAAGTCCTGGTGGTCGAACCGAATTTACGGCTCTCTTATGGCTGGGGTTCTTTAGGATTGGAGAGCGTTGTTACCTGGACATTAACGCCGACAAAGGACGGCACGCATGTCCGCATGGAGCAATCCGGTTTCCGGTCGGAAGAAGATGCCAGCTATAAGGGTGCGAGCTACGGATGGCAGAAGTTCATCGGCAGCCTGGAGCGTGTCGTTAGGGGGATGGACTAACCATGAAAGCAAAAATCATTGCCTATTGGACTACGACCATACTCGTAGCGTTTTTTATCGGAAGCGGCGGTGTCGCGCAGTTGGCGCAATATCAGGGCAACCCCCATGGCGTCGTGCCTGTCCTTGGCTACCCAATGTACTTCTTCGCCATCTTGGGATTTTGGAAGGTGCTTGGAGCCATTGCCATACTTGTGCCGCGTTTTTCGCGGCTCAAGGAATGGGCGTATGCCGGCATCTTCTTTGACCTGACAGGCGCAGCCGCATCCTGCGCTGCGGTCGGCGGTTACGGCGCTTACGCTTTTCACGTCCTCGCTCCTCTCTTCCTTGCTGTTCTTGCTGTTGTATCGTGGGCCCTTCGACCGAAGAATCGTACCATCGGCATCCTCATTCCATCGAAAAACGGCGGGGCGGTATGTGCCCAAAAGGCCGATTAGTAATGAAAAACGCCCTTGTCGTCACTTTACTTTCGGGTTGTTCGGCAGCGCGGAAACTATCAGAACGCGCCTCCGGCTGTTCCTGCGCGGGCGACGGCTTGCAACTCGCGAATCACCCAGAACAGCCGTCGGGCCGAGACATAGCTGTGCTGGCCACCGTTGCGTAGGTCCGTGATCCGGGACTTCGAGATTAGCTTTTGGAGTTTTCGCTGCGACAGTCCCACCCCTAGCTCAGAGTGCACGATGTCGGCTGCTTCCTCTTCGGATATGCCGGGCAAGGCCTGGCCGGCATGAAACCGGGAACGCCACTGCTCCAGCTCCAAGGCCTGGCGGGTGAAGATCTGCTCCAGCTCGTGGGTGCCGGCGAACAGCAACCCGCAGTGCGGCGGTTGATCCAACAGTTCCCGTAGCGATTTGCAAGGCCCGTGGAGACGTCTTACACTATATAAGTGAGATCTCGATGGGGACGAACCCTGGTGGGATCCTCACTCAAAACCCTCAATTTATCCCCGAGGAGAAGAACTTCGGAACTCTCCATTGCGGCCATGGCGGCAATGCCTCGTATGGCTCGCGAATCGGTCCACATCTGGACGGTGTTATGGATCGCCCTTCCGTCTGGATTGACGGAGTCCAGGTTATGGACCACGGTCGTTTAGTTCCGAAATACTTATCCGCGGAACTTGATTCTTGGCTGCAAGAATATGCAAGATCGTGACTTACATGATCAGCGCCTGACGATACCCAACGGTGCCGCAGGTCTGAACGCAAAACTTAGCCTGGCGCATCCGGGTCGGCCGCTCCTAATTCTTGCGCACGGGTTTGCCGGGAACAAAGATGAGAACGGCTTGTTTACCGCAGCTCGCGACTACTTTGGTGGGTGTGATTTTTCTGTCCTTCGCTTTGATTTTCGCGGTTGTGGCGAGAATGACGACTCATTCCGCACCGTTCGGCTGGTTGATCTCCAGAGCGATTTAGAGGCTGTTGTTGCCTTCGCAAGATCGTCGGTTCCACACTCCGGCTTGGGGCTCGTCAGCTTTAGCCTCGCTTCTGCAGTTTCTATTTTGGTCAATCCCCGCGTTAAAGCGCAAGTTTTCTGGAGTCCGGCAATCTACACGGACCGCGACATGTATGCTCGACATCAAACAGATGAGATTTTAGACAGCATTCAAAATCGCGGTTACTTCGTTAAGGCGGGCCTAGAGGTGGGCCCACAATTTCTCGAAGACCTGAAGTCAAATCAAGTTATTGGAAGCCTCAGTAAGTTCTCCCGTCCAACTCTGATGATCCACGGGACTGCGGATGAAAGAATCCCATGGACAAGTACACTTGCGGTGAGTCGGCGCTTTCCAAAGCTCAAGTTATGTCGGATACCGGACGCGGGACACTCCTTCAAAAACAAACCAGAGTTTCGGGAGCTCGTGTTCTCTGCTACCGCTGATTTCTTCGGAAAACAATTCGTGAAGCGGCGCTCGAAACCCCAGCAATACTGTCTACAAGATAATGCAGACGCAACACAACCCTCTGCCGCGTCGTCTGTCTAGCCTCCTGTTTTCAGATTGCTCACTTTTTCTGCAAAGTTACGATTTTGAAGAGCTCGCCCAAGACTCCTTTCGAGGTAGTGTTGCAAGTTTCAAATGCAGACAAGTTTGTCGCCGAGCTGTGCCTCGTCAGAACTAAACGCAGCACCGTTTCGCCTACGATAGCTCCTTGCGTGGATCGCACCTGCCTTGAGTCGTGCGGTCTTCGACGGCTGTGACTACCCTAAGAACGAGCGG
>PLQW01000244.1 GCA_003160215.1 Acidobacteriaceae bacterium | reverse complement strand
TCGACGGGGACTGTCGGTCTTGGGACAAAGTGCCTACTTGCTAGACCGGCTGAAAACGACCGGACCCACCGCTTGCCATGCACTCCATAGTTGCTCAGTCATTCGCGCCAGGGATTGCGTCGAACAACGTCAGTTTAACTTCTTGCCTGGCAACGTGCGATGGCATAGCCGCAATTGGGACGGCCTCTTCAACATAGCGGTATTCTGGCACGATTTGCTTCAGCTTTTCGCGAATCATTGCGTCCGTACAGGCATACACCATACCCTCCAATTCGCGCAGGTGCTCATGGAGGACAGGCCAGCTCATCAGCTTACTCGAAGTGCAGAAGATCTTCTCGATGTCTGTCCGGGATGCACTCTCACCGGCGTAAAAAAGTTCCTCGTGGAGCTTCTCGCCCTTACGCAAACCTGTGAACACAATTTCGACGTCATCTTCGCTTTTCCCGCAGAGTCGAACCAGGGTACGAGCTACATCCACAATCTTGATCGGTTTACCCATTTCGAGGACCATAATCTCTCCATGTTTGCCAATCGTAAACGCCTGCAGCACCAGTGATACAGCCTCAGGAATGGTCATGAAGAAGCGGGTGATGTCGGGATGTGTCACTGTCACGATGCCTTGCTTCCGGATTTGTTCCTGAAAGACCGGGATTACGCTGCCCTGAGATCCTAATACATTGCCAAATCGAACGGAGACGCGCCGCATCTTGGAGTTGGGTTTCGCCGCCATAATCAGCTCGCAGACACGCTTGGTGCAGCCCATTACATTGGTCGGGTTTACCGCCTTATCCGACGAGATCATGAGGAAGTCGGCGCACCCGCATTGCTCCGCCACATCAAGCAGAGACTTCAGTGCCAAGACATTGTTCCGTACTGCCTCGCTTGTGTTGGTCTCCATCATCGGAACATGCTTATACGCAGCCGCGTGAAAAATGACGTCGACCCCGGCAGCCGAGATGATACCTTTCATACGTTGCCGGTCGGCGACATCTGCAACACAATATTCGGCACATACCTTTGCAGCGGCATCCCCTATCTTCTGCTCAAGGAAGAAGAGCGCACTCTCATCTTGATCCAGACACACGAGCTTACTGGGCTTGTAGTATAGGAGCTGGGCGCACAACTCAGAGCCGATCGATCCCGCAGCTCCCGTAACCATTACCACCTTGCCAGTCAATTGTCGGCGAACAGCCTGTAAGTCAAAATGTATGGGCTCTCGTCCCAGCAGGTCGTCGAGCTTGACATCACGCAACTGCTCCGCGGTAACTTTTCCGTTGATCAAATCCGACATTCCGGGAATCATGCGGAAGCGTGCCCCCGACTTTTCGCACAGAGCCGTGATACGGCGCATCTGGCGCCCGGTCGCCGACGGGATAGCAATTAGCACCTCTTCCACGGCACGTTTTCGTACGAGCCGTGGCAGATCATCAATACTGCCAATAACGGAAACGCCGTGTATTCGTCCTCCAATTTTTGCCGGCTCGTCGTCCACCAGTCCGACAGCCATATATCCGCAGCGAGGCAAGTCATTAAGCAGCCTTTCCGCCGCGTCCCCCGCTCCGACAATGATCGCAGTCTTTTCTGACCTGCCTCTCCAAGCACCCCTGACGGACTGCGCGAGCACTCGCGAGAACAGGCGAGCACCACACAAACCCCCTGCAACAAGCAGTGCTTCAAGACAGTAAATAGTAATAGGAAATGCTTTTATACCGAGGAGCCATCGCTCTATCACGAGAAAGCCGAGCGACCCCAAAGCCGTAGCTTTTACGATGTCTGCAATATCACTGATGCCGGTGTAACGCCAGTACCCGCGGAGCAGTTTAAAGCGGCCCAAGGCCGCCAAGCGCATCAACACAAGTATTGGCAAAGCGGCAAACAGAATATCGCGATGGGGCAGCGTAAACTCAAAACGCAGGAGCCAGGCGCCGATGAGAGATGCTCCAAAAAGAATCGTGTCGAATGCAAGTATGAACCAAAACCGTAGTCGCAATAGCATGGCCAGATTCCTATTCTTGATGGGACGTGGGGAGCGTGTTGATCAGCCGTTACTGCTAGCTGATGTGAGAAAGGAACAGCTTCTACGAAGCCCTCGGCTGGGTCTTGCGGTGAGCAGCCACTCTCATGACATTCTTGACTGTCGTGCACGTGGCGTGGATGGCTTCCTCGGTGAGCGTGGGATGCACAAGGAACATCAGACTGGTTTCGCCCAATTCCCGCGCAACCGGTAAGGGATGCTTCGGCCGCCAGTCTGTGGGAAATGCCCGTTCGAGGTAAATCTCGCTACAGCTTCCGGTAAAACACGGCACTCCTTCTGCGTTGATGGCTTCGACGATGCGATCGCGGTTCCAGCCAGGCCGCAATTCTTCCGGCGGCGCGAAAACATAATATTTGTAATAGGAATGCCCGACGTGCTCGGGCGGGCGGGTTACGCGCAAGCCCGGCAACCGCGCAAAACAGTCGCTCAGACTCTGGGCATGTTTGCGCCTGACGTTCAGCCAGTTGCTGACCTTGCGGAGCACCACCCGCCCGATCGCCGATTGCACTTCGGTCATTCGCCAGTTGGTGCCAAACGATTCATGCAGCCACCGGTATCCCGGAGCGTGCTGCTTCCGGTAGACGGCGTCGTAGCTCTTGCCATGATCTTTGTAGGCCCACATCTTCTGCCAAAGATCATCCGAGTTGGTGGTGACCATTCCGCCTTCACCGGCGGTCGTCATGATCTTGTCCTGGCAAAATGAAAACGCTGCGACATCGCCCATGGAGCCCACCGGCCGCCCCTTGTAGGTTGCCCCGTGCGCCTGGGCACAGTCCTCGACAATCTTGAGACCATGCTCGGCGGCCAATTCAAGGATCGGATCCATCTCGCAGGGCCAGCCCGCCAAATGCACAGCGACGATGGCCTTGGTGCGCGGGGAAAGCACTTTCCGAATGCTGTCCGCCGTGATGTTCTGGCTGTCTCGATGGACATCAGCAATCACCGGCCGAGCACCGACCGCCACCGCACAACTTGCCGAAGCTATGAACGTGCGGCTGGTGGTGATGACCTCATCCCCCGCGCCGATGCCGAGGGCTCGTAAAGCGCCTTCCAAGGCAACCGTGCCATTGGACATCGCGATCGCATGCTTACAGCCGGCAAAGCTGGCAAATTCCTTCTCGAACAGCCGCCCCTCTTCCCCGGTCCAGTAGTTGACGTTGCCGCTGCGCAGCACGGCAACAGCCGCCTCAATCTCGTCCGGAGCGAAGTAGGGCCAAGGAGCAAACAAAACCGCCCTTCTGTTCGCATCACCGCTCAAAACGTCTGCAGCGTTAACAGTAGTCGCCATGAATCGGCTTTTCTCTATGCTCTGTAAGCTGGAAAAAACTCACGTTCTAACACTGGAGAAGTGGTGTTGAATCTTAACGCGGTAAGTTGCTCGTATCGCCTCACATCAGCTACTAGTGTGGCAAATGAATACGAAAATCTCGACCCCCCGAATGACGCTTTAAACATGAACAATTCATCTTCGCCTTCGGTGCCGCCTCCCAAGTGGAGCAACTTGCAACCGCGGCGCCGACCGATGCCTACGGCGTCGTTTATAAGCAGAGTTGCTGCCTTATAGGACCTCCCTACATCAGTCGTTCCACTCAAATGGTAGTGTGCGTACAACTCATCCAATAGAAAAATAGCCGCTCCTGCGATCTTTCCTTCGTAGCGTGCAAACCCAAACAATACTTTGTCTCCGAGGTTGGCAACAAGGCGACGATAGTATTCTGCCGGAAAGAAATATCTTTGCTCTGCTCCCAAGCGACGCATCGTATCATCGTAAACAGCCCGAAAGCTCTCGACTTCGATAATGTCGTTGGTCCACACGACATCCAGAAATTTACGAGCGCGGTTAAGGTTCGACTTGCGGTCAGCTCGCATACCACTGATTCGCAAATTTGCTTCGTCCCACTGACTCATTGATATACCGACGGTCGGACCGTGGTAGTGTAGCCCAAATCTGTCCATATTCTTAGAGCCACCGAACCATGCTGCTTCATTCAAGAGAGGGTGGAGCCGAATCAAGCAACTGACCACTTGCGATGCTAAACACCAGTTACGCAATTCGCTAACAAGCAATGCAGCGCTATCCGCCGCGACCGGGTTGTTACTTATCAGCAAAATGCCGCCATAGCCATAAGGGGTAATGCCATCATACCCAGAATCGTCACCATCGCCTAGGTCAGGTATCTTCTTGAGAAGTAGTGGAATGAGGAAGCTGTTAGCATGAGTCCGGACTAGCAGTCCCACAACATGGCCGTTCTCCGCGACCCTACACGCATCAACATATCCTGGACGATAGTAAATATCAGGAGTTGGTGCTTCTTCAACCAGATCTTCCCATCGTTGTCGATCTGCTGTCGAATCGAGATCCAATACCTCTACTGATGCCATAGTGTTCAAAAAAGGATATTAAGAATGGTTGCTTTATTCAAGATCTATTGGTCTGGTCAAGCGCAAAGTAATTTCGGTGCTAAGAGGTCCCCAACTCGAATCGAGCTTGTCGTGCGATGATACGATTACGATGTCTCTGTCAGGATGAAATGTCACTGATATGCCGCCCAAGGCTTGCTTCAAGGTTACGCCTTCGAAATTCAGCAGCTTACAAACGTCGCCGCCGATCAGTCCTAATGTAAGACATCCTACTCCACAACTACACACCAATTTGCTGAAGCCCCACTCACGCTCTTCGGCTAGAGCTCTGTCAATGTCCTCCTTGTCGATTCTCAATCCCATACCGTTTTTGTGGGGGGCATCTCGAAGAGCAATTCGGGCAAGATACGTTACACTCTTTTCTCGAAAACCCGAATTCCGATACCAGGCAACGGCACGTGTGTTGCTTTGGAAGACATCAAGTGAGAGCTGCCGGCATCCTGAGTTGCATCCCATCACCTCGAAATCCCGTAACAGCAGCTTCCCAAAACCCTGACCAGAGACCGCAGGATCGGTCGCGATGTAGTTGAGGAAACAAGTGCCGTCCCGAAGCAGCGCCTCGTAGTAGCCGAGCAGTTCCAGGTCGCGTTTCAACAGGATGAAACGGTGGTTGGCGTCGCCCGCTGTTATCAGCCTCCCCACATACTTGAGTGACTGGGGCGCCTGGTAGACCGTGTAAAGAAATTGCTTCTCTCCAAACACCCGGCTCGCCAGGGCAAATATCTCTGTAGCATCGGAGGGTTCGGCGATGCGTAGCTGCACGCTCCCTGCCTCAGTTGTTGGCAGCATGGCAAGTGGGGACACTATTCGCGGACCTACCTTTCCGTTCCTCGTCAAAATCCAGCATGACAGCACCCGGATCAATCTGTACACCATCTCTCTGGAACACGCGCCACAAGGTGAGAAACAAAATCCTTATGTCGCGCGCGAACGAGCAGTGCCGCACGTAGTCGAGGTCAAGACCAATACGATCGTTCCAAGAAAGATCATTGCGGCCACTGATCTGTGCCAGCCCTGTGATTCCCGGCCGCACAAAGAACCTCGCTTTCTCGGGCTCCGTGAAGAATGGGTAATAGCGCATCAGAAGAGGGCGCGGGCCGACCAGGCTCATGTCGCCGCGCAGCACGTTCCACAGCTCGGGGAGTTCGTCCAAGCTGGTGCGGCGCAAAAACTCGCCGAACTTGGTCAGTCGCGCGCTATCCGGCATCATCTCTCCGTTGGCATCGCGCGCGCTTGTCATGGTCCGCAGTTTGTAAATGGTGAATGGCACGCCAAAACGCCCGGGACGCAGTTGCCGAAACAACACCGGCGAGCCCAGTTTGAGCCTCACCAGCACCCATAACAGTGCCAGTAAGGGCAACAGGATCGCGAGTATCAGGCCGCTCACCGCAATATCCAGAATTCGCTTTACCAGCAAACGCCAGCCACTTTGAGTGACCGGGAGCTGAGTTCTGTCAGACCTCGACTGCAGCAGGTACTTGTACTGTTTGACCAAGGCGTCCACTATTGTGTCGGGTCGGAACTCGCGAACCACGCGTTCCCGCCCCGCCGCTCCCATGCATTCGCGCAATGCGGGGTCGCTGAGAAGCCGCTCCAGTGCTGCGGCCAGCGCTTGCGAGTCGCTAACCGGAACTATGAAACCCGTGACTCCGTCTATGACGGAATCAACAGCTCCGGTCGCATTGGTGGTTACCACCGGTTTGCCGGCCGCGGCCGCCTCTAGTGGTACTCCGGGAAAACCCTCGCGATAGGTAGGAAGCGCAAGCACGTCCATTAGGCTGTAATAAGGTGCAGTGTCGCGAACGAACCCGGCTTTAACGATACTTGGATCTCGTACGATGCGGTCCCGAATCGCCCTTGGAACGGGATCGCCATCCTCGAAATCGCCCACAAGAAGCAAGTGTAAATCGGGGAATCGCGGCCTTAAGCGAACATAGGCTTCAATCAGTTCAGGAATTCCCTTGTCGCGCGTGAAACGACCAACAAAGCCAACTACAGGAACGGTGGGCGGCAGATTCAACTCTTGACGTAAGTTGTTGGCGGCGGCGAGACGTTCCATGTAAGGCATATATCTCTGGGGGTTGATTCCATTGCAAGTACCATTGGCCAGCACCACTGTCTTCGCTTCACCCACAATCTTCAATTGGATCGCACGTGCACGGAGACTGGGACTGACACAAATTACCCTTTGGGCACAATGGCAGGAGATCCACTCCGCGATAACGAGCACGATCCGTTTCAACCCACTGGCAGTTTCCAGCCGCAAGCCATGCAAAGTATAAATTCGGCAGCGTACCCCTGCCAGCAACGAGGCAAGGCCACCCAGAAGTCCGGCCTTGGGCGTGGCGAAGTTTGTGATCGCCGGTCGGACTTTGATCAATAGACACCATAGGCGCCACAACGACACGAGATCCGACAGTGGCGCGATCTCTCGTTCCATCGGTATGGCAAACGCCAGCACACTTTCTTGTGCGCCAAGCGTCTCGAGTTCGGTGCCGGGCGATGACACCGCAGCCATAGCCAGCCCCTCGCGACGCAAAGCAACACTGTGGCCTTGACAAAACGGCACGCTCACCGCAGAAGTGAACCCGTAGACTACGAGTGGTAATCTTTGCATGTTTTTTATGCCGTTACGCGCCGAAACAAATCGGCTGGCGTTTGCGGTGAAGTCAAGGTGCGCGTTAACTGTTCTAAGCGACGCTAAATGGGCACTGTCTCGAAAAGCGGGATGCTGACAATCTTTAGAATGTCTTGCACACTGGTTTCGAGTTCACACTGCTTGCGTGCCGTCGCCAATTTACATATCTATTGGAAGGTTGTGCTGATTCCGAGCCATCTTTACGAGGGTGGAACCAGCCGATCGGTTCGTCGGACCGGCTCGCCTCATCGCACAGGAGTAGCGATTTGCGAAGGCATACTTGCTCGAACTTGGTCTCTAACCTGGATCCACTCATCTTTCGCGATCTGTGGGCACGAGGGGATCCTGTGGCGCAGCAGTCTGTACTCGAGGCCGCTCCAAACCGCTGTCGCGTCAAGAAGAATCTTGGTTGATTCGACTGCAACACCCACGGTCAGAAGGGAGGGGCACCTCTGCCTAATACCTTCTCGGACCATTGCTTGAACAAATTCTAACCTAGCTGGCACAGTCTTCTTTAAGGAAATTCGAAGTTCACGGACTCCCACCAGCACATCTTCCATCGCTGCGAAACAAGACGTACACCTGGACCTCAAGAGCAATTCCCTGTCTTGAGCACAACGCGCACCTATCTTATAAGGATTCCGCCTGAACCAGCTTGTCCGTCCTATCCAGGTCACATGCGGTATTCCAAACTTTCCCCACGGCCGCCGACACATCGTGTTGTGGTCCAGAAACGGAACCCTCAATCCGATTGGACTACCCTCGCCATCGAAGATGAGAATCGCTCCGCCAAGCACGTCTACTTGAGGGTGCCTCAACAGATATGCCAGCTGGCTCTGAAAGCGGTTGGGATACGATACGTCATCACCATCCATCCGCCCGAAAAACTCGCCGCGGCTTTGTATCACAGCTTCATTCAATCGCGCTGCCAGCCCGTGGTTACTTTCTTCCCTAATGATTTTTATTCTTGCATCCTGAAATTGGGACACGATCTTGACTGTGTTATCGCTTGAGCCATCATCGATAACGATCAGTTCCCAGTTTCTATATGTCTGCTGGACGATGGACTGAACGGATTCGGCAACGGTCCTTTCACAATTAAAGACCGGCATACCTATGCTAATCAAGGGCAGTCTGTCATTCATAAATACATGCCATCGTGCTTTCTACGAACCGCAACCCCAAATAGTGGAGATGGGGCCCTCCCGATCACGGATAATAGGTTTGGCCGAAGCCATTTCTGTTTATGCACACCACTTTGCAGGTAGCACACTTCACAGATCGCCAATACCAACCAGAAGTGGCGGTGATATAGGCCCTCAATACCAGCGAACCAAACGACGATGGATATCATCGCACACAACGCTGCCACTGCTATTTCCTTGCCCGGAAGCCGCCCCCGCGCGACTTCAAAAACATGTTTCTGTGCGACCAGCACGATAGCAAGAAAGACGCCGAATATCAATGGGCCGCCCTCAACAAGAAGCCAGAGTGGGGTGTTATGAATTTGAGCGTCCACACCATAAGCCGCAACCGACTGATCAAAAAACGCGCCAATCCCAATCCCTGTGACACTCGTCATCGCCGACGATGTATACAACTGAAGTCCCCTGCGATTGAAATCCATCCTACTCTGAATGCTCGAGCGGTCACTTGCGCGATTCGCATATTCTTCAGTCGTGTAGGTACGTTCCATCACGTAGTACCCAATAAGCGAAGCGGCAATCACAAAGCCAGCCACCGCAAACCGTGTTTTTCCCCCTCTCGTAAAAACGACAAGTCCGATAACTCCCGCGGCTAACGCTATGACCCCACTCCGAGACATGGTAAGGATGCAGCCGGCGCATAACACAAACACATTTGCCCATTGTATGCCCTTAGGCAGCGGGACCAGATTGAAGTCTGATGTCAGCAAAACCGACAGTTGCATTATTAAACCACACGCGAGGTATCCACACCATCCGTTGGGGTCCACCATAAAGCCTACATATCTATTACCGGAAGACATCAAAACGAATGACCCGACACCAGTTGATTGGTAAAGTGCAAAGCACATGAGGCCAATTACGTTGAGGACAGAGGCGGACACGACAAATGTACAAACAAGCGACTGCAGTTTCGCGCGCGTGTTCGTTAACTTGATGATGGCCCAAAAGACGCCGACCATAGCTATCAAGCCAACATCTTTGTTTAGGTAGGTCCATTGCGGAATCCTCCCCGTATACAGCAGCACAGTGACGTTCCCTACAGACACAAACAGTGCTAGAAAGAGCGCACAAAGGGATAGTACCTTACTTTTCCCGCCCGGCTTGCTTGCTGCAATCGCAACGCTCACTATCAGCGGAAGGACGAAGAGGTCGGCTAGGCAGAGGCGGAAGTCATACAGGTCAAGTTGAATTCCCATGGTCGCGATCCATGCAACTACTATTCGCCACGGATTTGTGCACCAAAGGATTAGAAAGAGAATGACAGCGAGAAAGACAAATGCCAACAGAGTCAACAACGCAGGGTCCGTGGTTCCGAGCCGTTCCGTTAGTGTCTGAAGTTTTTCGTCCATTAGTTATTGTATGTCTATATGAATCTGTCTTGTTGTCTCGGGCCCGGCCACGCTAAGAACGTGAAAACATGGAATATCAGCTGAACAGTAAAGCCGTGGCGCTGTCTACTTTCACTCGAACGCTGCCGAGCGCATTGGCGAAAATGCGTCGCCACAAGCAGACTAAGCTCTTGCCCAGTAGCGTTGTCGGTTAGAACAACAGCGCCAGAGCTGAGGTCAGCAGTAGATTAGCATACAATCCCGGATGATGTATGTTGGTTTCGCGCGATAATGCTAGAACCGTGGAGAGTGTCGTATTCACACTCGAAGCCGGCGGCCATTAAGTCTGCCGCACACTGGGTCATTGTGTAGGGTTTGTGGACCTCAACTTTCATGCACCGTACTCTCGCAGACCAGGCTGTGGCGCCCGCTAACACTTCTTTTTCTGCACCTTCAATGTCCATTTTTACGAAGTCGACGATCGGATAGCCTAGTTGGTCCAAAAGTGACTCCATGCTGTACGCCTTCGTGAACTGTGTCCCTGAGGTCGATATTCGAAACCCCCACTCTTGCTGACCGCAATAGGCTATCTCGCCATTTTCTTTCCAGATCGCACCTTTGATGATGCTGCATCGATGAGCGTCCATGCAGATGTTCAGTTTGCAGACAGTCGCATTTCCATCATCCATCTCGATCCCAACTATTTGCGCCTTAGGATAGAGTCTGGCGTAGTGAAATATCGTCAGGCCAATATTGCTACCCAGATCAAGAATGGATCGGATGTCGCCGATATCCGCCGGCGGCAGATGGTACTGCTTCACAAAAGTGTCGAAGTACACGTCGGCGTCGGTCGTATGCGGACGGAGTGCAACCTTTCCACCATAGGGCGTTGTGCACTGTACAATCGGTACCCCGTCTAGGTCGGTCGAGGTAAATAAAGACTTTATGTATACGAATGCCCTTAGGTTCCGACGGCGAGCTGCGTCTACGATACGTAGTATTGTCATTATTTACACCAAAGGAACGAAATCTACATTTGCATGAACCGTTTTCATCACGTAAGCCGACCTTAAAGTAATGATTAGAGCCAGGCCACTTAGTAGTAGCTGAACGATCACGGACATAAGCAGAGCGAGCGCCGCTCCCAAGAGTTGATAGCGGGGGATTAGAGCGAATGACAGAATAATTGCGACGAGTACCGAGCAGCCTACAATCGGAAGTTGTATTTTAAAATTTCGTGCTGCTGTGAGGCCGTAGAGGAGAAAGGAGCCGATAGCGTTTGTGCCGGCTGTGAAGACCATCACAAGGAAACACCGCATATCAGCCGCATATGGAGGCCCGTAGACCATTGTAATCACAGCTCGTCCCATAAAGGCGGCGGCCAGGACACCTATCGCACACAACATAGCTCCAAACAAAAGAAGTTTGGTGAGGAGTCTCCGGAATTGACGAAAGTCGCGCTTCGCAAACATTTGTGACAGCCTCGCTACTACCGACTGCCCTAGCGCATTTGATATCATCTCTAGCACTATCACTAAATAAGCAAGTGAAGCAAAGATTCCGAGTTGGCTGCTTCCGAGCAGTCGTTCTACCACATATCGTGGAAAGTTGGCTTTTAACGAGAACAGCGCCGACACAATCCCGATCGGAAGCGCCAGGAATGCCAGGTGTTGCAGGTTATTTCGATTGAAGCGCAACGGAACTTGTTTTGATGCTAGCACTTTGTGCGCCATTTGGAAATCGTAGGCGATGACGACCGCTGTCCAAGAGACGACCAGTGCTGAGGTAGCACATATAAGACTGTTGCTCTTCCAGAACACTATGCCGAAGGCAGAGACGGAGACGCCTCCGCGGATCATTAACCCAATTGCTACGCGATCGAGTCGTTCGAATTTTTGGAGTAATCCGGCGACCACGTCGCTTAACGACTCTACCGCCTTTGCAACGGCCACAAGCAGAATGACGAGTGACGTCGTCCAGTCATAACGCGAGGCAGCAACAACTCCGGCTACGATGGCCATGCCGGCGATCATGGTAAGGCATCGGAGAGTGAAATAATCAGGGAACTCGTATTCCGACTGCGCGTCTGTTGCTTGCACACCCCGAAGCTGAAGGTTCGTAAACATGAACACCGGAGCCGTGATGGCCAAGGCGAGCGCGAATTGTCCGACAATCGCGGGGCTCCCCAGTTTTGCGAGAACCGAGAGCATGCCCCATTGGCATCCCGCGTAGACCAAGCTTCCCGCCAGCGTCCATGCAAATGAATGGCGCAGCGATGGGACGATTAGGTCGCTGTTGGGCTGTGTTTTCCAGTTGAGAGAGGCGGTGGCCATGAAATTCTCTAGGTCGGACACAAAAGTTGGGAGGATCCTATGTATTTATCTCGAGGGGGCCGGATCGTATTTTTGGTAGTATGGCGAGGGCGGCGAGAAAGGTGAACCACGCCGCGTTGGCTGGTATATGGAGGTTGAACTCGGAGATGCTGTGGACGAGGAGCCCGCAAACGCCAACAGCCGCGCCAAACTGCAGCCAGCCGCTCTGCTCGTGCAGCCGCGCACGCAAGTGTCGAAATGACAGTACAAAGAAGATGGTGATTGCCATCGGTGCTAATAACCATCCCCAGATGCCGGCTTCCGCGAAGAACTGAAGATAATCGTTATGCGCGTAGTCAATGGTAAAATCGGTGACGACGCTCTGATAGGGCGTATACGCAACCTCAAATGCGCCCAGGCCGACCCCGTGTGCCAAATGATCGCGGCACATGCGCAAGGCATCTTCCGCTATCATCTGGCGGTTGCCCAGCGCCAGTTCAGGCTTAGTGGCCATCTGCTTCCAGCGTCCCCAAACATCCCCTGGATCCAACCAGTAGAAGAACCCGACCGCCAGCGCAGCGATCAGGATGCCTGCGACCAGCACGTGTTTATGCTCGGTATCGGCGAATAGTATGATCAGTCCAATAATCGCGAATTCAACCGCGAGCGATATGAGACCGGCCCGTGATCCCGACAAGAATACGGACACTAACGCGGTGAAAACTACGAAGAATAGAAATGGTTTAGCTGGGTGTTTCCACCGCAAACTGCAGGCGAACGTCACCACGATCGGGATCAACATTTCCATTAATCCCGCGTAATTGCCACGATCCACATAGGGCCCGAAGACACTGGCGGACTCGGCGGGGATGACGCCATAGATCAATCCGGGACTGGCAAAGAACTGAACAATGGCAAATACCGCCATCAGGAACATGTAGACCGTTACTGCCGTCCCCGTGTGTTGCCAAGTCCGCGGTGACGCTGAAAGATACAACTGCTGGCCAACGAAAAAGATGATCGCATATCCGATCAGCTTAATCAGCGCTTCTCGGGTACCGACACGGTCCATGGAAAGTCCAAACCAAAACTGGATTCCGGCCAGTAAAAGGACGCCCAAGAGCGGTATATAGAGCGGTGATAACGTGAGCCTCACGTTGCCAGTACGGAGACACCCAAGAGCCCAGAGAAGCAGAAGAAGTGCTGCCCCAATGACGAGCGCGCCCCACGCCCACGGCTCCACCGCGCCAAAAAAGAAAGGCGCTGCAATGAGTAAGCTCAAGAGCAATACGCGGGAAACGTCCCAAAGGCCGCTTTGGGGCTGGTCGGTTCCGCGCGGCAGGACCAAGACCCGGGATTGAGGCCAATCGGTGGCGGAGGTCACGTCGTGCCGGTGTTCGTTGATCGCAGGAATTTCCACAGGCTACCGCGGGTCACTGGAATTTGAAACCGGAATCGGACGCAGAGAAATGTCGTCAAACCAAACTTTACCGCTGATCTCCATTGGGTAGGAACGCCCTCGCGGCCGCCAAAAGGATAGCCGAATCAGGTCTGTTGTCGGCCCGGCGGTGAACTGAATGGTGACTTGGTGCCAGTCCGTGGTGCCTGAGGTACCTTGGGTTGCGGTGTCCAGGCAAACCGGACACTTGGGATCGAGCACGCGCAACCGCGGCCCGCTATCAGATGTGATCGCCTCGGACTTTACATATGCACTCAGCTCGTACGTTTGCCCCGGTACAACCGGAACCAACTGATACGCCAGCTCATATTCAGAGTTCTGAGGGACTGTAAAGTCGGTGCGGAAGCTTCGGCCCGCGGTGTGGGCTGTCGCGTCGGAAAAATCCAGAGCGAGATAAGGCTGTTGAGAGAAGCGCCAGTCGAATCCGGCATTGAGAGGTTCCTGTTCGAAGCCTCCATTGAATACCAGATTGGATCTATCACTCCCAATCTGTTCGTCCAGCCCATTTTGGCGTACTGTATACGCCCACACGCCAGCGGCTTCTCGATAATGGCCGGTGGCCAGGAGTTTCTCCAAGTATGGAATCGCGGCGGCAACCGGAAACGCCGTCTTCTCCGCGGTCAATTGCGCCCAGTATGCGCCGGCTCTCTCAAAGTCGCTATTCGCAGCGAGATAGTCCAGAAACCGGAGCTTTGAGGCGGGATCTGCTGCAGCACTGAGTAAATCACGCCATATCAGGTTAGGGTCGCCGAACCCACGCATGAGTAACTGAAAGGTTTGGTCAAGGCCATCGGGCTGCAAGCGCAAGAAGGTTCTGAGGTGACCAACGGCGGATTGCGGTTGATCAGAAACTACGTCGTTAACTGCTACTTCCCATGCAACCTCCGGCTTGTTAGGAGCCAGCTCCTGAGCTCGGCCAAACACGGCGTTCGCGCAGGGCTGGTTTCCGGACGAGTAGCAAGCTTTCCCTAGTCCGGACCAGTAGATCGCTGAATGGGGATTCATGCTGATTGCCTTCCGGAACTCCTCCTCGGCCATTCCCTGGTTAACGGGCTCAGCCTTCAACAGCAGAATTCTGCCCAGAGTGAAATGCAATTCCGGGTTAGAAGGATCCAGGGCGATCGCCCGTCGAAGAACTTCTGGATTGAGGGAAGAGGCCCATATCTGAGCAAGGACGGCGCGCGTTGTTTCCAAGACCAAGAATGAAGCGGGTATGCTTACTAACAAAAAGAAGATCCATAAGGAAATTCGAGAGCGCAGCGGAATCTGATAAGTAAAACCCCTTACCGCTCGAACTCTCTTGGATCTTCCATTAAGATCGAGATTGATTTCCTTCGTGCGAACACCTGGGCTCATATAGGTTAGGTCGTAGTCAGGCTCCGGTCGAGAGTTAGGCCACCCAAGGCGGAAAATAATGATCGGGGTGGGCCCTTAGCAGCCTGTGGTGAAANNTGGGTGCGATTTATGTCTTACTTGCTGTTTTCTGAATGACATCACTTTCACCACGGGCTGCTAGGGGTTTCGAGTGGAGCTTATTCTGAGGCCGCACGGGCGTATGGATATTTTCCATAGTGTGAGTAATAGTAATATCCATACCCATAACCGTAATAGCCTTCCCGCCGTAAATCGAGCTTATTCAGAACTACGCCCAAAATGCGTGCTCCAGCGTTTTCCAGAACGGCACGCGTACGCATGAGGCCCGCACGGTTGGTTCTCCCGCTCTCTGCGACGAGCACCACACCATCGACCAGGCCAGCCATGATGGTTGCGTCCGTAACTGCCAGGACAGGAGGTGAATCGATAATTACGTGCTCGAAGCGCTTCGCCAACTCCCTGCACAACACCGCCATCCCATCGGAGGCGATCAGTTCCGCTGGATTTGGCGGAACAGGACCTGAAGATAGTACCGCCAGATTAGGCTGTGCCGCATACACTTGGAGTGCGTCATCCAATTTGTCACCTCCTGTCAGTATCGTGCTAATTCCCTTATCGTTTTCGAGACCCAGTACTTTGGCGATGCCTCCTTTTCTGAGGTCGCCATCCACGATGACCACTTGTCCTTTCCGTTGAGCCAAAGATTGCGCCAAGTTGAGGGCGGTCGCTGTCTTTCCTTCGCCGGCCTGTGCGCTGGTAACGAGAATCAGTTTGGGTGGATTCACTGCCAAGGACAGCAATACCGACGTACGAAGCGCCCGATAAGCTTCCGCCAGCACGGATTGCGGATTTTTGCTGATACAAAGAGCAACGCTCTGGTTTGCTGTCTGACGTGACTTCTCGCCATGTCTTCGCAATGCCCACTTTGTTCCGGCGATAGCCCATTTCGCAGATTCGGTACCACGCTGCAGCGGCACCACTGCGAGGACCGGCGTCATCAGCAACGACTCCACCTCTTCCGCTGTTTTTATCGAATGATCTAGACCTTCCTGGGCGAACGAAAACATGACGCCCAGAACCACTCCTGCCAGAAAGCCCAAGGCTATGTTGAGCGCCTTTTTGGGCCGAACTGGGTCCCCGGGGGCCAAGGCTGCATCGACAAGGTGAATGTTGGTGGACTGCAAACCAGCGGAGACAGTTGCATTTTTGAGCCGCTGCATCAAGCTTTGATAAAGCTGCTGGTTGCCTTCGAACTCATGTTGCAAAATGTTGTGTTGTATCAGCAGCTGGTTCTGCGCCCCAACCACTTCTTTTTGCGCTGCTACAGCACCGGCAGCTAGTTTCTCGCGAGTTACGGTAGCGGTATAGTCCTTTCGGATGCGGGCAAGCACGCGGGTCTGTTCCGTTGCGATCTGGCTGCGAATGCCATCGATCTCCCCTTTCAGACGAATAGCCTTGGGAAACTGCGGGCCGTATTGCGAAACCGCCTCGTTGTACTGGTCTTGCAAGTCTGCAGATCTTTCCTCCAACTTCTGTAGCAGGTCATCGTGGACGAGTGTAGCCAACTGATCTCGGTTAGCTACGACCTCTTGGTACAGAGACTCCTTTTGCAGGCGGTCACTTTTCGCAGCCGTCAAGTCACGTCCCATGTCTGAAAGCATTTGTTCTTGCATGCTTCCCTTGTTGTCACCGGTGTTGACAATCTGGTGTTCTCGCTCATACCCGACTAGCGCCTGTTGTGAGCTCTCCACTTTTGCCTTTAACTCGTCAAGTTGCTGCTCCATCCAGGCCGAGGCTTGGCGTGTAGCATCGTATTTCTCGCGGAAGCTGTAGTCGATGTAGTTGGTGACCAGGCTGGTGGAGACCAGCGCTGCCAACTGCGGGTCGGGATCTTCAAAACTCACCGCCAGCATACGGGTTTTTGGTGTCAGCTCGACTGTAAGTTTGTTCTTAAAGGCGTCAATGAGCCGGATCTGGCGCTTCTCCGGTAGAATTTTAGCCATGTTCTTCGGCTTGATCAGGATACCCGCCAGCTGTAATTCTTCAATCGTGCGCCATGCCAGGTTTTCACTCTTCAAGATCTGGATTTGTGTCTGGACAAAGGTATCGTCGGCATTGTCCTTTTGAAACAGTTCTTCGATCGACTGAATCAATGGTGTTTGCGACTCCACTTGCACTCTGCTGGTCGCCCTAAAAATAGGCTGCATTTTGAACGAGACAATCGCCACAATAGTGGTGACGATTATCGCGATGGTCGCAACTGTCCATCGCCGCTTCAGCAGTGTGTGCCAATAGGTTGCTAGGGAGACATAGTCTTGCGCGGTGGCTAGACTGGCTTCCATTGCCGGCAGCGCCCTAGGGGTCGAGACAGCCGGGCTTAAATCAGGTGCGGGAAGCGCGCGACGGTCGGGATCGGTAGTGAAATTGTTCAATTGCATAGTATTAGCCTTTATGGACGGGCGTAGATCGCCATCATGGTTGCCGCTTGCACTGCGGCTTCAGCACCGCGTCGCCATGCTTTCTTAGCGGTACTGTCAGGAATGAACAGAATGTCGTTCGCCAGCAAAAGCTGGTCCCGTTGCTTGCCGGCCAAAATTAAGTTGATGTTTACCGGCACTTGTTGATGGCCGTCGGGCGCCTTCGGATCAGGCCTGATGATCATGGATTTGTTCTTGATTGCACTGAATTTTGTGTCCTCCGCCATAGCAAGCGCCTGCAGCACGGTCATCCCCTTGTCTGGAGCCCGGATTACGAACCCTCCAGGTTTGTTGACCGCACCAACGACGTAAACTATCCCCGCGTGGGGCACAGTCACTTTGTCACCGGGAAAGATCTCGATGTTGTATTTAGGATCGCCCGTCTCCATCAACTTCTTGATATCAACCATTTGGACGCGTTCTGTGGAATTCGTTGCTTGAGCCCCGACGTCTCCCCTAGTGATTACCGCAACATTGCTGGCATCATCGCTGAGCCCCTGTGACTGGGACAACACATCCAGCAGAGTGGTACGTCCAAATACCGGATAGATTTGCGGCATCTTGACAGCTCCTGTGATGGATACCGCCTTTACACGGGAGCTGACGATCGTGATCACGATATGGGGGTTCGTCACCAGTCCGCGGTCTCGCAGTTGTTTGCCGATAGCTTCAGAAAGCTGGCTAGGCGTCAGGCCCGCAGCTGGCAATGGATTTGGCAGCAGGGGCAGGTCTATGTTGCCCGATGGACTGACGCGATACTGGCGGGAAAGCTCCGCCACATCCATCACATAAACTTCCAGAACGTCATCGGGGCTGATGATGCTGTCGCCGTATTTCTCGGAAGAGCCTCCCAGAGCGACTGGTGCACCTGTCGATGGCGGCTTGGACGAGGCAGTTGCTGCAGTCGTTGACTGACCATTCACGCCGGTGCAGACGGAAAGAGAAAGACCTATGACGGACAAACACTGCAAAAAGCGAACCTGACCATGCCAACGGAAACGCATCATTAATCTCCACAAAATTTTGCTGTGCGGGGTTGGTTGCTAAGAAGACGGCGCCTAGCTGTTGTTGCTCACCTGAAAGGGAGGTGTTGGATATTAGGGGCAGCGACTTGGCGCTTCACACAGCTTCAACGTCATACGACGCAAGGTCAATAGCGACCGAACGCTGCATTGGCTCAATGGAGATGACGAGTTTCCTGCCGCGCTCGGCGACGAAGATACCCTCCAAGCCGTCCAGACAGCCGCCACAAATTCGGACCCGCTGGCCGCTCTTGAGGAACGGATAGGGAGACCATGATGTATTCTGGCTCTCGATTCGCCGTAAATCACTGATCTGCTGGTCGGGAATACGAGCCGTGACTTCCTTGAAGGTGACGAATGCGTAGGCACCTTTCGTCTGTAACACAGCAAGCCGGTCCGCCGGATCGGACATCGCACGCACAAAAACGTAACCAGGGAACAGCGGCATCTCAACCGTCTGGTAACGGTCACTCCAGCGGCGCCGCTGACCAGTTACGGGAACGTACGCCTCCTGGTGCTTCGCTTGCACCTGTTGGCAGATCTTACGTTCGAAACGTACGCGGGTTTGCAAAGCGTACCAGTCATGGTTTTCTGGAATTGGAACCTCTGGCTGCCAATTCCTAGTCAACGTCGGTTGTATACTGGACATAGCTCCGCCAATTGAGTCCCATCGGACCTTTTCTGTGGGTTTCTCGCCGAAAAAACCTTCTATACAATTGGGGTCAATTGCATCGCAAGCGCCGCCGGCGTGTCGTGCGAACCGCCTATGCTTTAGCACTTTAGTGGTGCTAAAAAATAAAGCACAGAATGCAACTTTCTTGCCCACTCAACGTCCGCAGAAACAGATCTCTGTCGCTGTGGCGTAATCTCTCAAGCTGCTGGGAAAGGCGTTAGAACGTCGCGGCTACATTGAAAAGGAGTTACTTTCAGTGGCAACTTCTCGACGCCCATTGATTCACTCTAACGGCCAGAGCTCGGAGATCAGTTGATATGTGATACCACGATAGGAGGGTCTAGGCAAGCACTATTTGGGGTAAAATAAATTTCATTATGCTACTTATGTGGTATATCGCTTACGTTTTGCGGGCCTCTTACTTTCGTCCCGCCTACATGATCCTTGCGAAATGGAGAGAAGCTACCTGTTGGCGGCGCATCTGCGGCGCGGCGAAGTGGGCAGCTCGCGCGGTTGCGTGGCCCTACTGCGGCGCCTGCTGCGCTGGCTGCAGCGGGAGTTTCCGGCCGTGCCCATCCGCCTGGTGGGCGATTCCGGCTTTGCCATTCCCGCGCTGTACCAGTCTTGCGAGCGCTGGGGAATCCAATGCAGCTTCGGCATCGGCAGCAATCCCTGTGCTCCGCAAAAAACCTCTGCAGGTCGCAATCTGCATGACTTCTGGTGCAGATCCGGTTGTTTCCTGCGATTGTTCCAAAGAACTCTGTTCGGCGTCCGTGCTTTGTGCGAAGCTGATCTCCCATGTTGCCACTTCGAAGCGTTTGGCAGCGTAACTTCCGCCCCATCCTTACTGTCCTCTGGGAACTGCTGCGCGATGGGTTGCAGTTTCTGAACGTCGCCACCCGCTCGCGAACAGCCGTAGCAGCGGAAATCCTGTTCTTGCGAAAGCAGTTGGCTTACTACCAGGATCACCAGATTCGGCCTCGCCGCCTGACCGACGCGGCACGATTGTCGCTGGTGCTCTGGTCCCGGCTTTTCGAGTGGAAAGAAGCGCTCATGGTCGTTACACCTGGTACCTTTGTCCGCTGGCATCGCCGGGCTTTCAAGCTGTATTGGCGCTGGAAGTCGCGGGGCGGTCGGCCACCGCTGCCCAAAGACATACGCCAGCTCATCGCTCGGATGGTGAGGGAGAACATAACTTGGGGAGAAGAGCGCGTTGCCGACGAACTCTCGCTAAAGCTTGGCATTCTGGTTTCACCGCGGACGGTTCGCAAGTACTGGCCAAAGCAGCCGGACGGCACCGGGCGCGCCCGAACGTCTTCGCAGCACTGGAGAACCTTCGTCAAGAATCATGCACAGGGCATCATCGCTTGTGACTTTCTGGTTGCGGTCACGGCCAGATTCCAGGTGCTATTTGTTTTCGTCGTAATGGAAGTTGGCAGCCGCCGTATTCTCCACTACAACGTGACCGCGCATCCCACCGCAGACTGGACGCTGCAGCAGTTTCGGGAAGCCATTCCCAGCTACCGACGTTACCAGTTCTTGATCCATGATCGCGATTCGATTTTCTCGCGGGACCTGGACGAGGAGCTCAAAGGCTCGTTTGGGCTGAGGATCCTGCGGACGCCGGTGCGCGCGCCAAAGGCGAATGCGTATTGCGAACGGCTGATCGGAACCGTGCGTCGTGAGTGCCTGGATTTCATGATTCCGCTGAACGAGCGGCATCTGCGGCGAAGCCTCCAAGGCTGGATCACCCACTATAACAAAGGACGCCCACACTCCAGTTTGGGGCCAAGGTTTCCTGAAAAAACTATGGATCGACCTCTGCCACAGCCAAGAACTCACAGGCACAGACTGCCACGGGACTGCGAGATCAGAGTGATGGACGTTCTGGGCGGCTTACATCACGAATATTGGCTGGACAAGATCGTTGCTTGAACGTGCAGATGTTTCTGCGGAGCACAAGTGAAATCCGCCGGCAGCCCTCTGTTAGCTCGGTTCGGTTGCCCTTATTTAATGGCCAGCCGGACCGTAGATTGTTTGCGCAGCGCCACTAACAACTCAGTGGAACGCCGTGTAGGTCGCGGTGTCCTGCAGCGTCATGCTCCCGCCACCATTACCCTTCAGAGTGACGTATATCGGGCGACCGTCGATGGGCAGATTGTTCACCGTCGCCGACAGATTGCTGGTCGCCACTGAACCGAGGTCCCCGGCTCCAGCACTGCTGCCGACATACAGGTAGTACAGGTTGGCCCCGCCGGTTTCTGCCGACCAGGTGAAGGTCACCGTGCTGCCGGTCAGCGTCGATCCCTTGGTCGGCGCCGTGATGACCGCCTTGACGATGTTGGCAGCCGTGTAGGTCGCGGTGTCCTGCACCGTCACGCTCCCGCCACCATTACCCTTCNNCCGACCAGGTGAAGGTCACCGTCTCTACGACCACGGTTGGGGATTCTACGAGCGGGGTTACCTGCCTGCCCTTTGTCGCAGACCAGAAGCGCCCGTCTACCGTATGCGGCTACCACCGCTCGCGGCGGTATAGGTTGCGGTGTCCTGCACCGTCCAGCCTCCACCGGAATAGCCATACAGCGTGACGTACACCTGGCTGCCGTTCGTTGGCAGACCGGTGACGGTTGTGGTTAAGCTGCTCGTTGTGTTTAACGCTATGTCGTGCGCACCTGCAGTGCTGCCCACCCACAGCTGGTATGAGGTCGCGCCGGATTCATGCGACCAGGTAAACGTGACTGTGGTGCCAGTCAGTCTTGACCCCTTCGCCGGTGAGGTGATCTGCGCAGTCACTGGCGTGACCGTCAAGGTTCCGCTGGCGAAGGTGAACGTATAGTTCTGCGCCGAGAGCGTTCCCTGGGCGGCGATGATCGGGTAGGTCCCGACTGGCGGATTTTGCGGGGCCGTCGTCGTCAGACTTGGGCTTCCACTCAACACCCCAATTCCGTCGCCGTTCACGAAGCCGCNNGCTGGCGGTGAACGTCGGCAGCAGGCTGCCATCCGGAATGCTGGCGTTGTTGGCCGTTACCGTCAACACTGCCTGGTTGATAGTTAGCGTCCCATTTACAAACGTGAACGTATAGTTCGCGGCGCTCAAGGTTCCTTGTGCGGCCATGATCGGATACGGCCCCACGGGCGAACCCGACGTCGNNAGGTCATGCTGGCGGCATTGGCGGTGACCGTTAGCACAGCAGGGTTGATGGTCAGGGTGCCGTTGACAAAGGTGAACGTGTAGTTCGCCGCAGCCAAGGTGCCCTGCGCTGCCGTGATGGTATAGCTTCCCGCCGGTGAACTCGACGTCGCCGTCGTGGTCAGGCTGGGCGTGCCGCTCAGTACTCCCTGGCCGTCGCCGTTCACGAAGCCGCTGTAGCTGGCCGTGAACGTCGGCAGCATTCCGCCGTAGGTCATGCTGGCGGCATTGGCCGTTACGGTCAGGACAGCTTTGTTGACCGTGAAGCTATCCGTCACCGGAGGAGCAGGCAACCAGTCATCGTTACCGGACTGGTCGGCTTCCACCGTGACCAATCCCGCCCCAATAATCGTCAGCACATTACCGCTGACCATCGCCGGTCCGGAGATCACCGTGTAGGTCACGGGAAGACCTGAAGTCGCACTGCCCAGCAGTGTGATTGGAGCTATACCATAGGTCTGGGACCCGGGATTAGGGAACGTGATCGTCTGCTGCTGTTGCGTGCCGATACCCGACATGCTTGCCGACTGCATGCTGGCCGGGTTGTTCAGCGCGTTGTCGGTTAGCGTTAGCGTACCGTTCAGCACGCCGGTGGTGGTGGGAGCAAAAGCCAGCGCGCTTGCGCAAGCTCCACCCGCAACCAACTGCGAGTTTGAGCTGCAATCGGTCCCGCCCGAAGGTTGTTGCGTGAAGTTGGCCGAAATCGATAGGCCACTTACAGCGAGTTGCTGGTTGCCGACATTGGAGACCGTCAGGGTTTGCGCCGGAGTAGTGGACCCCACATTCTCGGTGCCGAAATTCAGCGACGCCGCCTGTGTCCGGTTCACTTCATATACACTCGTGTTGTCGGAGACGAACAGGTTTCCGGCTGAATCGACCGCCACCCCATGTGGCGCCGTGATTCCCGCCACCGCGAGGACGGATTGCGACCCGCCGCCGGTGGCCACCTCAAGGATTTGGCTGTTGCCGGTATCGGCTACATACACCGTCCCAGAGGCATCCACTGCGATTCCATGCGGACTGTTGTAGCCCGAGCCCAGAGGAATTGCGGTCCCCCCGCCGGCCGGATACTCACTCACCTGGTTGTCGCTGGCCACGTACACGTCGCCCGCAGGGTCTACTGCCACGGCATGCGGATTTATTAGCCCCGAAGCCACGGTAACGGGAAGCCCGGCGCCGGCCGGCACTCGCAGCACATCGCCGTTGCTGCTGTCCGTGACATAGAGATTCCCGTTGCCGTCTAGCGCAATCCCTTGCGGCACGCCTAGTCCGTTGATACTCACCTGGACTACGTCCCCGCTGTTCAGGGTGCCGTTTTCATTGGGCACCATGATCACCCCGCTATTCTCGGCGATGTACAGATTTCCGCCGCCATCCAGGGCCACCGACGTCGGAGCGCTTAGACCGTTGATCACGGTGCTCTGTAGCAGCGTGCCCGCAGCCACCCTGATCACTTGACCGTTGAGGTTGTCGGTCACGTAAACGTTGCCGGCTCCATCGATGGCCGAACCATACGTCAGGGCGCTCGCTAGGGAGGCCAGGGTTGTCTGCGTGCCCGGATCGATTGTTACTGCCGCCGACTCGCCGATGCCGTTCACGTACCAGGTCACCAGCGGCAAATTGCTCCCCTGCGCAAATAGCATCGCTGCTCCGGCCCGCTCACCCGGAGCCACGGGGGTAAATGCCACCGTCACCGTGCAGCTTTGTCCCGCCATGTAAGGCGTGCCAACTGCACAGGTGCTGCCGCCACCATCTGTGTAGTCCAGGCCCGTCGCTCCCTGAGTGAAGATGTCGATCGCGGACAGGGTCACATCGAGATTGAAAGTGTAGGTCAACGTTTGTACGGGAGCTGCCGTGCCCACGTTTACGGCGCCAAAACTCAAATCAGAGCTCAACAACGTCACCGTGATTGGCGGCGAGTTCGAGCCGGAGTAGTTTGAATCGCCCGAATACACTGCCGTAATGCTGTTCGCTCCCACCGTGAGCTGCGAACCGAACAACCGCATTGTGGCGGCCGCGTCCGTGCCATCGGTCGCGAGCAGCGTGCCGGTGCCCAGCAAGGTCGGGCCCAGCATGAAATTCACTGTCCCGGTCGGCGCACCACCCGAACCGGTGACGCTCACCATTGCGGTCAACGTGATGGCTTGCGTGGTATACAGACTGCCGCTGCTCGACGTCAGGGTTGCCGAACTGGAGGCTGGCTGTATCGTCAGCACCCCGCCAACAAAGGTAAAGCTGTAGTTTTGCGCCGACAAGGTCCCCTGATCTGCCGTGATGGGATACGTACCCACGGGCGAACCCGACGTCGCCGTCGTGGTCAGGCTGGGCGAGCCACTCAGTACTCCTTGGCCGTCGCCGTTCGCGAAGCCGCTGTAGCTGGCCGTCAACATCGGCAGACTTCCGCCGTAGGTCATGCTGGCGGCATTGGCCGTTACCGTCAGGACGGCTTTGTTGACCGTGAAGTTATCCCTCACCGGAGGGGCCGGCAACCAGTCCTCGTTACCGGACTGGTCGGCTTCCACCGTCACCAATCCCGCCCCAATAATCGTCAGCACATTACCGCCGACCATCGCCGGCCCGGAGATCACCGTGTAGGTCACGGGAAGACCCGAGGAGGCAGTTGCCGTCAAAGCGATCGGGGCCACACCGTAGGTCCGGGTCCCGGGGTTGGGGAACGTGATCGTCTGGTGCTGCGGCGTTTGCGTAATCGTAATGCCCAGCCCCGCCGAGGCCACATTCGGCGGTGAGGCAGAGTCGGCAACTCTGGCCGTGAAGTCAAATGTTCCTGCTGCGGTAGGCGTTCCAGAAATAATTCCCGTGCCGGAGTCGAGACTGAGGCCAGTCGGCAGAGAGCCATCCGTGATAGACCAGGAGTATGGTGCCGTTCCGCCCGTCGCTGCAAGAGTGGCGCTGTAGGCTACCCCAGAATTACCCTCGGGCAGGGATGTCGTAGTAACCGACAGAGTGCTGTAACCCATTGCCTGCTGCAATTCATCCCAGTCGATGCCTGAGATCTTCCCGTCAGTGGTGTCAGTCCAGTCTGGGCTCAGGAGTTGGTAGTCGCCATTACCCGGATCTACGTAAGTGAAGGGTACTGTGGTTGCATAGTTGTGCGCGGGCCACGTATATACCGTGTCGCCGCTCGGTGCGAACATCACGTTCCCGAGATAGCGCGGGGCCAGCGGCGACGGGTTAGGAATGTAGAGATTCAGTCCCGTCAGCCCCTGTTGCAGGCAATCTCCAGTCGGCTGCCGGGCGATAACATTATCCAGCAGCCACACGTTGGACGTTCGCGTCGTCGTGCAGGTGGGAGCCGTGAAAACGTAGTCGTCCATCTTGGAGCCGTCAAGCATCAGGGCGGTGTTGTGCTGGAATACCCAGTCGGTAAGCCCGTTTAGCACCGGAGGAGTGATTTCGCCGCCCCATATCAGCGCCCAAATGTGGTGCGTATCGTCCGGGTTTGGATTGAGCAAGATCAGGTTGTTATGAATCCACACCCTTTTCGATTCGCCGGGGTTGGTGCAGGTGGGAGGAACGCAAGCGTAGTCCCCCTCCAAGGTGTTGATGCCTCGATCTCCATGCTCGATGATGTTGCTCACCACCTCGATGTCGTCCACCACGGCATTGCTTCCGCTTTGGGTAGTACGAATCTCGAACAGAAGCTGCGCGTATTGGCCTGGGGCGGCGTACCAGTTATTTTCCAGCGTGTTGCCGCTAACGATGACCCGACGCGCGCTCTTGAACTCCAGATTGT
>PLQW01000106.1 GCA_003160215.1 Acidobacteriaceae bacterium | reverse complement strand
ATAGGGGTTAGGGAATAGGGGTCAGGGGCTAGGGATTAGTTCAGGAGTTCTCGTCTTCCTTGACAGTTGGCGGTCAGGTTTCAGCGGTCAGCCGTCAGCTTTCGGCATTCAGCGGTCGGCATTCATTCGTTGGTAGATCGACGTTGTCAGCCCGAGCGAGGATCCCGCGACGACCCAAGGCAAAGCGTTCGCGTTTTTCAGCCACATTGCGATTGTCTCGGCGTTTTGTTTGGTAGTCCGCGTTTTGATGATGACCTCTTTGGTCATGGGCCGGGAGGTGCTTTTGGCTGAGAGTGAGGAGCAACTTCACCGCGAAGCTGCCCCTCACCGGGACGGAAAGCATCCCATCGAGTAGCCCCCGCATCATCCAAGGAAGCGCCTTCGCAGCAATCCGCCAACACCGAGGATCCCGGAACCGAACAGCGCAAGGCTGCTGGGTTCGGGAGTGGTGCCGGGGCTGTAGTCCGGGGTCGCCCAGACAATGAAGTTGCCGCTGCAGCACTTGCCGTTAGCGTCCAACGGGAGGAAGAAGCTTACGGTCCCGCCGCTTCCGGAGATGGCTCCGCCGGAGAAGTCGATATTGGTGTCGCTCCAATTGTCGAGGCCATACCCCTTCGTGTTGCCGGGTTGGTTCGCAAGGCCTTCACCCGCGTCGAAGGTCATCGAAAAGTCTTCCAACGGCGCGTATTGCAGCGTGAAGTGCATCGAGTACCAGTCCAAGCCGCTGTTGTTGGTCATGTTCCACGTAATGCCGTACTCGGTCGAGGCAAAGCCATCCGGCGCAAAGTTGAGGTTTAGACCGAAGGCGCCGGTGCCGAAGAGGGTTGAGTTTGCCAGGATTGTGTTCGGGTTGGTCTGAGGCGACCCGTTCCAATCCAATCCCGGTATGGGAGTGGCGACGATTATGCTTCCAGTAGTCAAGACCGATTCGGCCGCGCAAGGCAACACCGCACCTCCAATGACCATCGCCAGGCAGCAAAGAGCCGCGGCAGAAATTCTGAGTCTTAGGTTTTTCATTGTCTTTCTGGTTGTGTCGAGTTTTGAGATTTCGCTAGTGGAGCTGAAGCCTTTACGCATCATTTGGGTTTTCATGGTGACCTCCTTGTGGTCATGGGTTGTGGCGTCGGTCGAAGTCGCACGGCGCCGGGTTGTGGTTTGGGACTTGCCCCGCTTTCCGGAGGCGGGATGGTTCTTCCACCTCCGGAAGCGTTCCCCTTTGAGAGTAGGTAGCTTTCGCAATTTCCCGCTCTCGTGAGCGCACAATAGGTCAGCTCGCTGGCGGGTTCAATGCACCACCGGTGATTTGTGGGTGATCTGCAGGTGATCTGTGGGTGATTTTTGGGTGATCTGGCTAACTAGCTAATTTCAAAGGTGTTGGATATGGCACGAACCGGCTCTGTCAACGTTCAGCAATCAGCCGTCAGCATTCATTCGTTGGTAGGTCAACGTTGTCATCCCGGCCGAGGACTTTAGTCCGAGCGGAGGGACCTGCTTTTCAGCCGTCAGCCGTCAGCTCTCAGCCGTCAGCCAAATCTTGCTGGCCCACTAACCCCTAGCACCTAGCCCCTAACCACTGCTTTACGAGCGGAACCCGAGCGCCTCGGGCGCGAAAGATGATAGCCCACGGTTTCACCGGGTCCCCGGCCCGCGCTGGCGTCGTGCGGGTTGGGGTGGTTGAACCGTGGGTGGCGTGGGAAAGAGAGTCGAGCCCTCCGGGGACGGCACAGGGATTCTCTCCTGGCCGCCGTTGTGTCGTGCCCGGGGCACTCGGTCTTCTTACTCAAGTCTTCCCACCGTTGAAACGGTGGGCTTTCTTATCGCGTCCCGCGTGGCGGGACTCTCGCGTTAGCGATTCCAGCTTGAACGCGACATCAAATGGGGTGCGGGAGGGGGATCTTGTTGCCGCGCTTGGGCTTAAGCCCTTTCATCCACAATGTGGGACTCGGCACGCTGGGCGAAACTGGCACAACCCGAGCGCCTCGGGCGCAAGCGCGCACACTTTCGTGGCATTCGATTTGATGGCGGTCTCGTATGCACTCGCTGCTTCGTCCAGTCAAAGTGTGATTGGTGAAATAAATCTATTGACTCTCATGATCCCAGGGCGAGGCCGCGCCGTCGCAGCTGGAGTATCACCGCTTTGCAGGCGAGTTGCCGTTATTGCGTCCAATGATTCTTGGATTGCTCAACTTGATATAACGTTCCTGGCGTGATCTTCGATGGATTCACTCTCGATCTCATCGGCCCGGTCGTCGTCTTCGCGAACGTCACGAGTGAAACGCACTGCCTGCGCCTTGCGGCGCTCCAGTTGTTGGCGAGTGGAGCGATTTCATGCCCTCAAGCTAAACCAGTGCGAGATCTGGCATCCATTGAGACTTGCAGAATATAGTGACCTTCCCATCGGGTTTGTCATCACGAGCGCCGCGAGGGATCTGCTTGCGTATGGGTATGAAGAAAAGCAGATTCCTCGCGCCAAAACTGGGCGCTCGTAATGACAACAACGCAAACAAAGGACTTAGCCGGACGATCTTGCAGAGTTGTCATTCCTGTTTCAACCTGCCCCAGCAGGTCCGTTGCTCGTAATGACAATTCATAAATCACGATCCATCTCTATTGGTCCAGCGGCGGCGCGTTCCGCTCTTATTGGCGGCAAGCGGAACAATAGCCGCCCACCTCTAGCCGGGACACTAGAATCTTGAAGTGGCAGTCTTTTTCTACTTGCTGCTTGAGTTTGTCGTAGGTACTGGTCACGAATTCCGTGATTTTGCCGCAGCGCAGGCAGGCGATGTGGATATGCTCGCGGTTCATCTTCCGTTCGTAGTAATGGCCTTCCCCGCGAATGTGCATTAAGTCGAGTTCGTCGATCAGCCCGTGCCGCTTGAGCAGTTGGAGTGTCCGATATACCGTGCTGCGGTCCACGGAGGCATCCACTCTCTGTACCTTCCGCAAGATCTGGCCGGCATCAAGATGCTTGGTTGCCGTTTCGATGACGCGCAGAACGGCGCGACGCTGCTGCGTGATGCGAATGCCGCGTTCGCTGAAGTAGGCCTGCAGACGGCCTGGAATCTGGGTCTCCGGTAGAGGCATATGATCGGTCCTCCGAGAGTTGCAACTGGTCGCAAGAACGCTGAGACGAAATCTTCGGGTTTCGCTTGACAGCAATCCGTGCTTACCGCCAGCATAGACAGGTTAACACTAGATGCGACCGAGTCGCAACTAGAAATCTTGTTCGCGACTAGGAAACAAAGATCGGTAGCAAGCCTGCCTCGGAGGCGGAAATGGAAAGGCGCATGAATCGACCCGTGGGATGTCTGGCGCCGGAGTTTGGGATCCAACCGGGAGTATCTGTGGATCGACCAGGAATTCTCACATGTTTTGTTCGGACAGTACTAGCGCGAACCGGCTATGCCGCGCTGCTGCTGGTGGGAGTGGTGCTGCCATCCTACCTTGAAAGCCGTGGTCAGGAATATCCCTACTTCGTGACCTACTCGCAGGAAATGGAGGAGCCTGGAAATCTCGACATCGAAATGTTTAACGTGGTTGGCAACCCTCAAGGTGGCAACAGCTTTATCGGCTCGGATATCGAATTTGAGTATGGCCTGAAGGGATGGTGGACTACCGAGTTTTATCTCGACGGGCAAGCGACCCAGAACCAAAGCACCATCTTCACCGGATTCCGCTGGGAGAACCGGTTTCGCCCCCTTCCCCGTGAGCACTGGATCAATCCCGTGTTCTATGCCGAATTTGAGGACACCAGCGCCGACAAGACTATACGAGAGGTCGTCGGTCACGACGGCAGGTATGACTTCCTGGTACCAAATGGACTGGCGCACATGGATAAAGAGCGCGAGCTTGAGCTCAAACTGATTCTGGGCAGCAACCTTCGCGGTTGGAACATCAGCGAAAACTTCATTGCGGAAAAAAATCTGGCGGGCGATCCGTGGGAGTTCGGATATGCATTCGGGGTGAGCCGCCCTCTGCAGCTTGCCGCCAGGGCGCACGAATGCGTATTTTGCCCGGAGAAGTTTCAAGCGGGCATCGAAATGTACGGTGGCTTGGGCGACACCGACGGCTTCGGGTTGCACCTGACCTCGCAATACCTGGGCCCGACGGTTAACTGGACGACCCCGAATGGGATGACCGTGGCGCTTTCGCCGCAGTTTGGGCTGAATGGCTACAGCATTCCCGTGTTGTATCGCTTCTCGGTGTCTTACGAATTCCAACAATTCTTTAGCCACTTCCATCGGAGTGGGCAATGACAAGCAGGCCAGCACTATTCTTCATCGCAGCGCTTCTCATTATCTCGTCATCGCTGGCTGGATTCGCCACATCCAATGGCGCATGGCTGACGAACGTCCCGCAACGCGAGCGCGAGCGCGCCAATCCCTATCGCGACCAGCCGGATGCGGTGGCCGCCGGCCGCCGCATCTACCTCGATCACTGTGCCCACTGTCATGGCAACGACGCGGATGGAACCAAGAAGCGGCCTTCCCTGAAGAGCGCCCGCGTGCAGCAAGAGGTAACCGATGGTGACCTCCATTGGTTGCTGGTAAACGGAAACCGGGGCCAGGGTATGCCATCCTGGGTCAAGCTCGGCGATCCTCAGATTTGGCAGGTCATCTGCTACGTAAAGTCGTTGCATTGAGCATGGCGAGGTCCCGCTAGGTCCGTGAGGAGAATCTTGAGTGCACCTCTGGGTTAAAAGAATTGGACTTGCGACCCTAGTCCTCTTGGTGGCCATCCAGCTCATTCCGGTGAATCGGAATAACCCCAGCGTGGCTCCATCGCAAACGATATATGCAACCCTGCCGATGCCCGCGGAGGTGAAGGAGGTCTTCGAGCGGTCCTGCAAGGACTGCCACTCCAACGAAACCTCCTGGCCTTGGTACAGCTACGTCGCTCCCATCTCGTGGGTCATCGCTCGGGATGTGCACCAAGCCCGGAAGTCGATGAATTCATCAGAATGGGGTGGTTATCCGATAAACATAAAGACGAATAAACTCGAAGAAATCTGTGAACAATTGACTAACGGCGACATGCCAGATCGAAAATACACGCTGATTCACAGATATGCCCGCATTACAGCGAAGGAGCGCGACGTCGTATGCCAATGGGCCGAGGACTCGCGCCAATATTAGGCCGTCCCTCGGCGGCATTTTGCGGCGGCTTCCAGGCGGGGGATCTGATTACCGGAATGTTGTTGCAGGTTGAGAGTCATTTGTCCCGGTTTTCATCTTGTTGCAATCAAGTTCATGGATACTGAGCTAACTGACCGACCGAGGTCCACGTCACTCACTAATGAAGAATATGGAAAGGCTCTCTCCCGCGACGGCGAGCTGGTCAGGATGGAATCATGTTGAGAATTGATATCCACGCTGTGCACCCGAACGTGACGCTGCGCTGCTCGGGCCGCATCGTGCTCGGACTTGAGGCGGAAACGTTGCGCTGCATGGCGACGTCGCGCACCGAGAACTGTCTCGCTCTTGATCTGAGTGGTGTCCGCACACTCGATGCCGCGGGGCTCGGATTGTTGGTCGAGTTGCAATGCTGGGCAACCCACCGGAAGAAGGCGTTGCGAATCGTGGAGCCCTCCGCCTGCGTTCGAAAACTGATCGCTCTGACAAACTTGCAGTCCGTTCTGCAGGTTGTCGGTTCCGGCAGATTTGGCGGTGTTGAGGGGTGCGATCGCGCGGCTTCAGCGGCCGGCGCGGAGCGGGCCATAAGCGCGTAGCTTGGGAGGTACTGCTTGCCGGAAGGCCATCAATCCGTGGAGCAGCAAGCGATCTCTAGGGAGTTCACCTTCCCGGGAGACTCGGAATCCATAGTGGCTGCGCGCGAGTCGGTGATGGACTTTCTTAAGGAACATGGCCTCTGCGAAGGCCAAGAGATCGACATCTTTGTCGCTCTTCAGGAAGCACTGGCCAATGCCGCACTCCACGGCTGCCAAAACGACCGCGCCAAAACAATTCGCTGCTGGGTGGAGATCGATCCATCGGCTTTCACGATCGTAATCCAGGACCCCGGTCCAGGTTTTGACGTAGCTGCCACCACGACCGCCGATCCCAGCGTCAACACCACCGAGCATGGAAGAGGAATCTGTCTGATGCGCAGCTTGATGGACGACGTCAGCTATCGGCGCGGGGGATCGGAAGTCCGCCTGCGAAAGCTCCGCGATTTTCTCCGGGCAAGCTCGTAATCCAGAAGCGAGTTTGCGATTACTTCGCCGGAGCGCTGGGAGCAGCCGACTGGGCCTTGGCTTCATCCTTCGTTTGCAAGCCCCGTGTTTTCAGACGCATTTTTTGGCGCGCCTTACGAAGGCGATGCTCACGGGATTTGTCCCCATTGCGAAATGACATTGGTAGTACCTCTCTGCGATGCTACAGCATTTATCGAAAGTGTGTTGCAGGAGCGCGGCAGGCAGACGGCAATTGGCGGGAATGCCGTCAGGCCCGCCATCGGTCCCACAGTTCCCACCAGAGCAGCTTCTCACATTCGGTAAGATAAGTTTTGGCCCATTCGCGATTTTTCCACCAGGGCTGCCCAAAAAGAAAGTCGTTGCTAACTGCCGCTGCCGTCCAGTGGATTTGCGGTAGACGTTGGCGAAAGATTGAGAGAGCGCGCCTGGTATGGTAGTCGTCTGTCACCAATAGGACCGAATGCGGCGCTGGTTGCAGCTTCGCCAAGCATTCTCCTACTTGAGGGGCCTCCTCCTTGGTCGAGTCACCTTTGACAATACAAAGGCTGACTTGGGAGGCGTTTTCTCCCGCCGTCCGGGCTATGAAACCTGCTGCCAGGTCCGAGTAGGACTGGCCGTAGACCCGGCCTGTGCCCGTATCGACCAGAAGATGATGCCCATAGCCACCGCGAAGCAGTTCCAAGGCACGCCAATAGCGCAGGTCAACCTGGTCACCCGCAAGCATTACGATGGCATCTGACTTCTCAGGGTTATTAACAATCAAGTAGTCGCCCGGTTGAAGAAACAGTAGCACGCAGATGAGAATGAGAACAGCGGCGATGATCAGAGTTTTCATGGCGAATCTCGGCTTGCGAGGGCATCATAAACTTAGTCCGGGCGGTCGCGCCATCATACGGCCATGCACCACCCCTCCAAAAAGGAAATGTGCGTTTAGAACACCCGACGGCGGCTCTCTCGCATCTATGGGAGTGAAGGAGCACCATACTATGTCAGTCTTTGCAAAATTTTCTTCCTGGTTGGCTGCCGTGGCGTTTCTCTGCCTGTGCCCGCTCCTGATGTACGGGCAAGACACCATGCAGAATGACCAGTCCGGAATGGGCCAGAAAACCGCGAGCGCTCACCACATGATCAATGTCACCGGTTGCCTGAAAAGGGGCAGCGAGCCGGGTGGCTACTACATCACCGACCAAAATGGCACGACTTGGGAACTCAGCAGCAAGACCGTCGACCTCTCGGAACATGTAAACCACGTAGTCAGCGTTGCGGGTCACGAAATGCCGCGGTCGAAAACGGATGAAGCAAAGACCGAGCCGAGCGAGAAGTCGGAGTCTGGCGGGAACAAGTACTTCGATCTAAAAGTGGCGCAGTTGACCATGGTCAGCCCAAGCTGCACCAGGTAATCGCGTTGCGAGCCGGGCCCGGAATCATCTGCCAAAGGTGGGGAACAAGCGAAGCAAGCGGTGGCCCCACCCCTTATGGTAAGTCGCACCGTGGACGTGTTCCGGTATAAATGCGTAGGGCCTTGGTGATGACCGCAAAGAACGGCTGATCTCGACTTGCACAACCGCGTGAATGCTGCCATCATGACGCAATTCCCCGCCTATGGAGTATTCCGTGGACGGAGGGTCGTTGATGTCCATCCGTATCCCAGTAACGCGTGGGCCAAACCGCCGGCTCAACACTTTCGTGTTCGGCCTTGCTTTGCTGCTTTGTTTCGCGGCCACGATGCAAGCGCAATGCCCGGCAATCGATCCTGAGGCTCCGCCCAAGCCTCCAAGCCCCAACGCAACCGGCGAGGAATTGCTGCCGGAAAACGGCCACCTTTCGAACACGACTTACACCAGCGACTACTTCGGCTTCGCTTTCGATCTTCCGATTGCCGCGCAGGGCCACCTCATCATGCTTCCGCTCATGCCGGAGAGACAGCACGCTCTGCTGGCTCTTGGGTTCGAAACCGCAACCCGTGCGGGAACCATCACCATCACGGCGATCGAGCCACGCCCAGGGTTAGAGGCGCCGACACCGCAGCAGCAACAGCAGGAATTCAACAACTGGGCGTCTTCCGGGAGCCCGCAACCGGGGCGGACACTCCGTTATCCCATTCCGGATTACATGCTACGCACCACCGGCCGGTTCTATTCCTCGGTGCGTCATAAGGGCGAAAATTACGCTGCGCTGTATTCGGCGCGTATCAAGAACTACAACCTCAAGATTTTAGTGGCTTCCAACGATCAGGACTTTCTGCGAAAGTCCAAACACGCCCTGGCGGCGGCACATTTCTATTGCACCCAGGACGACGGCACGCTCACTAGCATGGACGGCAAACCGGTAAAGCCGGAAGGCGACCCCTACATGGGTCCCACGGTCCCCACATCGCTCGCCGCTGAGGCCATCAAAGACAAGCCGGCCCTGGAGAACATTCCGCTCGGCGGGGTGAGCGACGGAGTGTACCGCAATCCTGACCTGGGCTTACAGTACGAGCTTCCCAAGGGTTGGGACGTTTCCCAGGCCGAAGCCAACGACGATCCGCCGCGCGACGCAACCGCATTGCGCGAACATGAATTCCTGCACGCCTGCTCCAAGACCTTGCTACGGATCGTGCAAAATGGCCCCGCCGACGCAGCCCACCAGGCGACAAGGCCTACGATCATCTTGCGGGCACTCGATCCATCTTGTCTCGCGATGCGAATTCCGTCCTCCCTCACCGACAAGAATGCCGTGGACAACATCTCTGCCAGCTTGGAAGTGCTTTCCGAATTTGGCGAGATCGGGTCGGATGAATTGGTTTCCATCTCCGATCGTCTGTTCATGGTGTTCCATGGAACCATTGCCTCGCGTGCGTCCACCGAAGCGCTGTCTGAGCGCTTGTCGCAAGTCATTTACGCTACGCTTCACCACGAGGTGCTGTTCGTTTGGTCTCTTATGGCTCCGACCTCCTCTGACTTGAACGCGATGCCAACCACCGGTATCACTCTCGATGGGGCACAACCCATCAATCTTCGCGCATCTCTTACCGCTAAGGGTAGCCCGTAGCCGGTTGCGAGAAGCCGCTGCGGCTCGCAAGCTCTTGGGATTCATCCTCGCTCCGCGCCAGTGGTGAGGACCGTTTCACCCGGGAAAACCGCGACGAACTGCGGGTGATGAGGCTCACATGCCGGGGTGACGCGGTGCATAGGCCAGCACAACTTTCAGGATTACGGTATTCTTATGGAAGGAGATGTCTATGCTTGATAATCTGTTTCAGCCCATGCACCTGCTGGTGATTCTTTTCATTGCCTTGCTGGTGTTTGGACCAAAGAAGCTGCCGGAACTCGGCAAAGGTCTGGGTGAGGGAATCAGGAGCTTCAAAGATTCCATGAACGGGAAAGACGAGACCGCAGGCAAAGTGGAAGAAAAGAAGCCCTAGTAGGAACTACGGCGTCTTGACTGCCACGCATGCCTAGGCTTGCTTCTCATGCCCGACATTCTCTTCATTCTGTTGCTGGCCCTAGTGATCTTCGGCCCCAAGAAGCTGCCGGAGATCGCCCGGCAGATCGCCAAGTACATGGCGCAATTCCAGCGGATGAGTAACGATTTTAAGCGCCAGCTTGAAAGCGAGATGCTAAAGATCGAGCTGGAAGAAAAGCAGGCACCCGCGAAGTCTTATCAGCTTGCCGCTACCAACCAGCCGGCCAGCGCCGAATCTCTGCCGCAGCCCCCTCCCTCCTGAACGGAACTTTCCGTGCTGTGCTCCGCTGATGGTCAAACCGTCGAGGCGCCCTTGGATGGGGTGATAGAGTGTTCGCCGCAGGCTTTCTTCGTGTTCGAAATATGATCGAGCACTAAAAAGACCGCTCAGGGTAGGAGAATACGCATGTCACTGTCTCTGGATTCACGCCATTGCGGCAGAGTATTTGTGATCAAGTGCGTCGGCCGAATCGTCACCGGCGAAGAAATTACTATCCTCGAAGCGTGCATCAACCGCGGCTTACTCGAGTCCACGCGTATCGTCGTGCAGGCTGGCGAGGTGACCCGCGTGGACAGCACTGGCATGGGCTTGCTGGTGCGGTTCCTTTCGCACACCCGAAACCGCGGCGGCGACCTGCGTCTGGCCGCTCCTCCACCGTTCCTCAGCAACCTGCTGCGACTGACCAAGCTCACCACCATCTTCCGCATCTACGATTCGGAGGAGGAAGCCATCGTCTCTTTTCTCAAGGAGCCTGCTGTCTCCAACACCGGCAGCGCCCCTGCTGGCCCCTTGGTGCTCTTCGTGGACCAATCGCCTGACCTTTGTGCGTTTGTGAGAACTCTGCTCCAGCATCATGGATACGAGGTGTTGTCCACTTGCAGGATGCATGACGCCAAGACGCTGTTGAGCGCCGCGAAAGTTGACTACATCGTACTCGGTCCGGACAGCTCTTCTCTGCCAGCGGACAGCGTGGCGGCTTCGCTGAAATCACTGGCGCCCAAGGCATCCACCGTTCTGCTGCAAAATGGCTTCAAACTCGGTGATCCCGAGCAGGCGGGGCTCGAGTTGCTGCGCTTGATGCAGCAGCGCCCGGTCGACTGACTACTCCACAACGCAACATTTTGCGGGGCAAGCTCTTAAATGAGGTATGCTTTCCCAATCTTCTTGAGTGTGGGGGAGACATGAAACGCATAACCATCGCAGCCCTGATATTGGCGACCGCGACCGTCGCGATCGCACAGTCCAAGGCACCGGCCCAGAACACGACCAACCCGGTAGTCAGCACGGTGCGGCAATTGGAAGAACGGCAGTCGAAAAACCTTATCGGCGCCGCCGACGAAATGCCTGCCGATAAGTACAGCTACCGTCCAACGCCGCAACAAATGAGCTTCGCGCACCTTGTCATTCACGTCACGGAATCCAATAACTCTCTTTGCGCGCGCGTCGCCGGTGAGCCGCCGCGTGAGTTGAAACTGAGTGAGAGCGATTCCAAAGATATGCTGACCAAGGCCATGAAGGATTCGTTCGCTTACTGCGAGCAGGTCCTGGCCAAGGCAGACGATTCGACGCTTGACACGCAGGTGGAGCTGTACGGTGGGCACAGCGGCCCTCGCGCAGCGGCCCTCATCTACCTGGCCACGGGTTGGGCCGACCATTACAGCGCCGCGGCGATGTATTTACGATTGAACAATCTGTTGCCGCCCAGCGCCAAAAAACCTTAGGGAGAGTGAAAACGGAGGGTCGGCGAAGTGCAGACGATGGCTTTCGTTGCCAACACATCCAAGTGGAAACTGGGTGGAGCAATATGGATCGCCGGCATGATCGGCGTTCTTGCCGTGATGTTCATAATGCTGCCGGTTCTCATATCGCAGCATCCTCCACGTAGCCCCTTGCGGGTGCCTGTTTGGGTGGCCTCGCTCGCCGCGTCTGCGCAGGCTGGTGTATTGCTGGCGCTTTTCGTTTGGTGTGGCGCAGTGTTTGCTTCGAGAGTCGGTTTGCGCGCACCGGTCTTCGAGGCTTTGGTCACGGGCCGATCCTTGGGAGCAGCACTGCGTCCACAGCTCTTGCCCGGCCTCCTCGGCGGGTTGACCGTGGCCATAATTCCGTGGTATTTCACCTCTCATGGTCTGATCTTTGAGATACACAGTCCCCGATCGCTGCTGGCGGCTGTATTATACGGCGGCATCACGGAAGAGATCTTCATGCGCTGGGGCTTGATGACGTTGTTGGTGTGGTCAGGCTGGCGCTTCTTGCAAAAGTCTTCCGGCCAACCCTCGTCTGGTGTGGTCTGGGCAGCAATCGTGGTCAGCGCTGCAATCTTCGGAGCAGGCCATCTGCCAACAACTCGCATCCTGCTCGGGCATCTCACCGGTATCGCGATCGCAAGCGTGATTGCAGGCGGCGCGGTGTTTGGAGTCGTTGTCGGCTACCTTTACTGGCGCTACGGATTGGAAGCAGCCATGGTCTGCCACGCTGTGTCCCACCTCCTTGCTTACGGCGCCTACAAGAGCGCCTAAATTGAGAGTAAGTAAGTTAAGGTATTAATCCCACGATGCGATACTCCCGCATCGCGAGACTTATTCCGCCTTCACCACAATCAGCTCGAAGCTGCCTGGAACCATTGCCGGTCTCTGTCCCGGAGCAGGTGGCGTAGCCTCGCGCTGCGCGGTCACGAGATAGGCGATATTGCTCGCGTAGTCCATGGCCATGGTGCGCGCGCCCTTGGCGGTAGCCAAATTCTGCGTGACCGTGTACTTGTCGGGACTGTCTTCGTGGATGATGGTCAGCACGCCGTCACCGCCGCAGGACATGAATACTTCCTGCGTATTGGGATTGAATCGGCCTGCATCCACTCCGGCCCCTATCGGCACGGTGGTGACGACTTTGCCGGTGTCGGAGTCCACGACAGCCATCATCTTGTTGTCGCATCCGGCGAAGAGGCGATGGTGCGTTACGTCGAACGCCAGAGCGCTGGGCTCCTGGCACGGACTCAGCGACCAGCGATTCAACACGGAGAGCTTGGTGGCATCGATCGCGACGATCTCGCTCTTGTCTTCAATATTGGCGTACACCTTACCGTTGCCGTCGCTGACCGCAAACTCAGGTTTACCGCCGAGAAGCACGGTGCCAACCACCTTGCCGCTGGCAGCGTCTACCACGGTCGAATCCTTGCTGCGGGCGTTAAAGGTGAACACATGCTTGGTGAACGGATCGTAGAGTATCGCGTCCGGGCGCTCGCCAACCTTCACGCTGTCCAGTTTCTTGAGCGTCTTCAGGTCGAAGATGGCAACACTGTTATCTCCACCATTGCTGACGAAGCCGCGGCCCAGCTCCGGCGCGAGAGCGACCCCGTGAATGCCCGAGAGATCGGGAATGTCGCCGCTCACTTTCAGGGTATTCGCGTCGACCACCATCACGTGACTTCCCCGCGTGATGAAGAGGCGCTGGCCATCCTTGTCGAAATAAAGGTAGTCCCAACCGCCGTCGCCACCTAGCTTGACGTGATTGACTACCTTGTATTGTTTCTGTGCAAGCGCTGGGACGGCGGCCAGTAGGGCGGCCGCGAAGAACAGTGCGACAACTCGTTTCATTGTTTCTCCTCTTTGGCTTCGGTATGGCTGGCTTCGTGGCTCAAGTAAAAGTGAACAGCGGGAGTGATGATCAGCGAGAGCACCATCGAAATGGTGATGCCGCCAATTACGGCGATGGCCAGCGGTTGCAGCATCTGCGAACCCGCACCAAGTGCCAAGGCCAAGGGCAGCATGCCGGCGGCGGCGGCCATGGCCGTCATCACAATCGGACGCAAACGGCGACGGCCTGCCTGGATCATGGCGTCGTGCGCGGAGTAATTTGCGGCGCGAAAACGCTGGTCGGCGTCGAGCAGCAGAATGCCATTCTTCGCGACAATGCCGATCACCATAATCAATCCCATAAACGACGCGATGTTGAACGTGGTGCGGGTTATGAGCAGCGCCAGAAATACGCCTGAGGTGGAGAGCAGCGCCGAGGACAAAATCGCCAGCGGCGCTGCCAGCGTGCGAAATTCGAAGAGCAGCACCAGAAACACCAGCAGGATGGCAAGGACCAGCACGAGCATCAGGTCATGGAACGATTGCTGCTGCTCCGCGTAGGTCCCCCCGTAGATCACGCGGATGGACGACGGCACATGCAGGCCGTCAACCACCTTCTGCACGGCTGCCATACCGCTGCCCAGGTCGCGTTTTTCCAGGCGCGCGGTGACGGCCACCTCGCGCTGCAGGTTCTCGCGGCGAATTTCCGTTTGTCCCGGCACCTGGGTGATGTTGGCAAGTGTGCCTAAGGTCGCGGTGTGCCCACTCGCGCTGTTCAGCAACGTGTTGCTCATCTCAGCCAGCGAACTACGGTTTGTCTCGGGATAGCGCACGCGAATGGTATAAGCCATTTCTTGTGCGATCACCGGCGTGGCTGCGGGTTCGCCTTCGAGGATGGCGGAAGCGTCGATCGCCACTTCTTCCGGAGTGAAACCCGCACGCGCGGCTACCGTCGGGTCCACCCGAAAGACCGTCGCCGGTCCGCTGATGGTGTTTTCAATCCCGTTCCGAAGGTCCACCACGCCCTGCACTTTTTCGATGGCATCGCCGATGCGCGGCGCCCACTGACTCAAGAGCGCGGCGTCGGGCGAGAACAGCTTGATCTGGATCGGCTCGGGCGCATTCGACAGATCGCCGATCATGTCTTGCAATACCTGCACGAACTCGACCTCGATGGCGGGTTCTTTTTCCTTGATCTCGGCCCGCAGCTCTTCCGTGATCTCGTCTACGCTGCGGCTGCGCTTGTTTTTCAGCTTCACCGCAAAATCGCCCCGGTTCGCTTCGGTAACCGCGGCAAGCCCGAGTTCCAGACCAGTGCGTCGCGAGAAACTTTCGATCTCGGGAACCTGCCGAAGCATGCGCTCAATATGGCTGAGCATGCGGTTGCTCTCCTCGAGCGATGTGCCCGCGGGAGTGAGATAGTCGAGCACGAAGCCGCCCTCGTCCATCGCCGGCAACAAGTCCGACCCGAGCGCTTTGTAGCAGAAGAAGGATGCAACCACCAGCACCGCGGAAAAGACTGCAATCCACCTTGGGCGATCCAGCGCAAGACCCAGCGCACGTTCGTAGAACTCGATCACCCGCCGGAAGCGGCCGCTCAGCGCGGCTTCTTCCGCGGCGAGAAGCTTTTCCCACTCGCCGAAATCTTCGCGGGGAACGCTATCGACATGTTTCTGCCGAACGAAAAACTGGCTGAGGGTCGGCGTCAAGGTCAGCGCCAGTCCGAGGGACGTCAGCAGCGACGCGGCAACGGTGATGGCCAGCGCGCGAAAGAACACGCCAGTCACACCGCCGATCGCAATCAGCGGCAGAAAAACCACAATGGGCGTAATCGTCGAGCCAATGAGCGGCGCGGTGATTTCGCTCAAGGCACTGTGAACGGCTTCGATCCTGCCCTGCCCGGCGGCGCGGTGAAGAGCGACGTTCTCGACCACGACGATGGCGTCATCAATCACCAGGCCTACCGCAGCGGCCAGCCCGCCCAGCGTCATCAGGTTGAAGCTCTCGCCCAGGAGCTTGAGGGCGATGAATGTAATAAGCACTGTCACCGGGATGACCAGCGCGGCCACCGCCGAGGCCCCCCAGTCGCTCAGGAACAGGACCACGATGATCGACGCCAGAATGATGCCTATGAGGATGGCGTCGCGCACGCTTCTGATGGATGCGGTAACGATCTCCGACTGATCGTAGAACGGCTCAATGTGGATTCCCGGCGGCAACGACTGGCGAATGCGGGCGATCTCCGCGTGCACTTCGTCTGCGACTGCGACCGTGTTGCTGTCGGGCTGCCGGTCGATGTTGAGCAGCACCGCCGGCTTTCCGTTCGCGCTGACGATGGTGTACACCGGCTTCACGCCCGGCGCTACGCTGGCCACGTCGCCAATGCGGACTGGAATTCCCGTCTGCGTCGTCTTGATTACGATTTGCGAAAGTTGCGCCGGATCTTTCACCTGCCCGTCCACCAACGCCAGATAAAGCTGGTGGTTCTCTTGCAGCAGGCCAGGCGAATCAATGAGGTTCGTTCGCCGGACTGCCTCGAGTATGTCGGTGACAGTCACGTTGGCCGTTAACAATCTTGCGGGATCGGGAGCGATATGAAACTCCGGCTCCTGTCCGCCTTGGACAACCACAGCAGCTACGCCATCGAGGCGATTGAGGCGCGGCTTCAGATCATAGGTTGCCATCGTCCAGAGCTGCGTTTGCGGCACCGTGTCGGAAGTCAGGCTATAGCCGAGAATGGGAAAGCTGGCGAAGTTCAGACGATGCGCCTGGATGACCGCCGTCGCTGGCAACTGGGCGCGAATGCGGGAAAGCGACGCGTCCACCAGTTGCAGCGTGGTAACCATATCGACATGCCAGTCGAAGAAGAGGTCCACTTCAGCCGAGCCGCGACTGGTTATGGAGCGGACCTGCTGTAATCCGGGCACACTGTTTACCGACTCCTCGATGGGGCGCGTGATGGTGACCATCATCTGGTCGATCGGCATCACCCCGTTGTCTACGCCAATAACGACACGCGGGAAATCGGTGGATGGAAAGACCGAGATCGGAATGGTAAAGGCGAGATAGGCCCCGGCCATCACCAGAACGAGGATGAGAAAGATCAGCGATTTCGCATAGCGCGTGAACCAGTATCGCTCGTCGGACGGACCGGTGGTGCGCAGACGCTGAAACCAGGATTTCAGATTCGAGCTCACCTCAGTCCTTTCCTGCGTCTTTTTGGGGCTCGGACTTCCCGGAGTTCGCTGGCGCTGCGGGTTCCGCAATTTTCACTCTCGTGTTGTCGGGCAAACCGTACGCGCCACTTACAATGACCGTCTCGCCGCCGCTCAGGCCTTTGGCGATCTGCACGCGATCGCCCTGGCGGATGCCCGTTTCCACCGATACGGGATGAGCACGGTCATTGCTGACGATCATGACCGTGGTTTCGCCTTCCGGCGTCTTCAGCAGTGCGGATGCCGGGACCACGACGGCATCGTTAAGAGTTTGCGCCACCATTTGAACGTTCACGGTCGTGCCCGGACGTAGGCGTCCGTCCGGATTTGTGGCCTCGATCCATACTTCGACAGTGGTGCTGTTGGGATCGAGCGCGGGACTGACCTGCGTCACTTTGCCGATCACACTCGCCGCGCCAAGCCCCGGCCCGGTGACCGTCGCGGCATCGCCCAGCTTGAGTACCGCGGCATCATTCTGCGGAATGTGCGCATGTGCGATTACCGATGAAGTGTCCATGATGGTCAGCAGCGGAGTGCCGGGCGGAGGCGTCTCGCCGGGATAACTCGGGCGATCGGTGACTACGCCATTGATTGGGCTGCGAATCTCCGTGTAAGCAAGCTGCGCGGCTGCGCCCTCGTACTTGCCTTTAGCCGACGTAAGCTGTCCCCGCGCCCCCTTCATCTGCTGCTGCTTGCCCGCCGATTGCAGGGCCGAAAGATGCTTCTCGGCCATTTCGTATTGCGCCTTGGCTTGGATCAGCGCAACCGCCGACTCGTCCAACTGCTTGCGTGGGAGAGCGCCCTGCTGGAAGAGAACGCGGCGGCTGTCATAAACCTTCTGCTGCGCGTCGTACGATTCCTTCGCCGTCTTCAGATCAAGTTCAGCCTTCTGCCATTCTTCAGGCAAAGCGGACGAGGTCTCAAGCCCGTAGGTCGCCTGCGCCTGTTCGTACGTGCCCTTGTTCTCGACCTCGGCAGCGGCGAGATCGCGGTTCTCCAGCACGGCGAGGACCTGGCCGCGCTGCACACGACTGCCGCGATTCACGTAAAACGTTCTTACTGGCGCGACGACTTTCGGAGTGATGGCCGCCTGGTCGCGCGGAAACAGAACAGCTTCAGCGCCGATGACCTGCTGGATTGTGCCGCGTTGCGCGACTGCGGTCTGCACCGTGACCACCGGTTCGGTTTCCTCTGGCTTCTTCGAACAGGACACCAGCATTGCAAAGACAGGGACGAGAAGCAGTAAGGGCATCAGCGCGTTGGAAATGCGTGGTGATTTCATGGTTAGAATGCCCCTGTCAGCGTCTGCAGGTTGGCGATGGCCACGTGGTAGCGCGCCTCGCCATCGCGATAATTATTGCGCGCCTGCGTCAGGGTGTTCTGCGCGTCCACCACTTCCAGCGCGATGGCCTCGCCCGCCTGGTAACGCAAGTTGGTGAGTCGCAAGCTATCGGCCGCGAGCTCGGCGGAGTTACGTAACGTATCCAGTTGGCCGCGCGCGGTCTCGGCTTCGGAGTAGAACGATTGCAAATCGGCGATCGCCTGACGCTGCGCTGCACTCAGCTCCACTTGTGCCTGGTGGCGTTGTAACTCAGCTTGTTTCACCTTGCTCTCAATCGCGCCCCAGTGCCACACCGGAATGTTGAGGGTGGCAGCGGCCGAGTAGCCCAGGTTCCGGATGCCGTCTGTGCTGACGGCAAAATGGTTTGCGTCGATACCGTAGAAGTAATCGAGTACCAGAGTTGGCAGATGTCCCGCGCGCGCGACCGTGACTTCATGGTTGGCAACCTCAAGTGCGGCGAAGGCAGCGCTCAGCTCGGGATTGTTCTTCTGCGCCATCTGTTGCACCTCGGCAATCGGCAGCAAGGCTGGCGTAGCCGCAAGATCGTCCACAAGGGAGAAGTCCTGAAAGAAATTCGGGAACAGTAAGACCGCGAGAGTTAGCCGCGCGTTCTGCTCGTTAAGCTTCGCATCCTGCAGGGCGCGCTGCTGATCGTTGGCTTGGATTCGCGCCTTGATAACGTCGGAGTGAGCAACTTCCCCGCCCTGCTCCAGTTTGCGGCTGTTGTCGAGGAAGTGCAGGGCCTCGTCGGTAGCCGCCTGCGTGCTCTGCGTTTTTCCCTGCGCAGCCAGCAATCCATAGAATTCCCGCACCACGGTCACCGTCAAGCCACGGGCTGCGATCTCGGCCCTGGCTCGGGCCAGCGCTTGCGCGGCGGCAGCGCGCCGGTAATCTGCGAATTGTCCCAAGCCAACCGCTTGCTGCACGGCGCCCTGGCTGATGTACTCGTGCGGACCGTTGTTGGCGATGAACCTTCCTGTAGATGTGCCATTACCCTCTGTGTAGATGAAGCTGTTGTTATAGTCCACGCCCGGGAGCAGCGCCGCCCGCGCCTGCACGCGATCTTCGCGAGCGATCCCCAGTTGAGTGAGTGCCGCCTGAAACTGCGGACTGTTGGCCCGAGCGCGCGCCAGAGCATCGGCAAGCGTTAACGAAACCGTGGCGGCTGGCGATTGCCCATTGATGGTGCCCGGTGACGCGGCCTGCGCGGGCGGCATGGCTTGCGCTTGCGATGCCACCGCGGCAAGCAACACGCACGCGATGAGCGCGGTAATCTTCTGGCTCATGTGCATGGCTCCCTCACAGAGGAACTCAATAAGCATGATGGAGATTACCTTAATGGAAGCTGAACAAGGAAACGCTCGCTTCTTACTGATGTTGTAAGGGAATGGTAGCGAATGGTAGAGCGGGCCTTCAGGCCCGCGTTGCCGCCACGCCTAAGAATTCGAGTGCCGTAGGCACGACACATCCTCGCTTGTCCCGTGCCGCCCCGTACGGGGCTGCAACATTTCGAGAATACCGTTGACGCGGGCCTGAAGGCCCGCTCTACCGGTTAAGGCTCCCTTCATCTTCCCTGCCCTAGCGTTGGCATAGGATAGAAGCACCATGCGGGTATTGATCATCGAAGACGAAGCTCGGCTGGCAGAAAACGTCGCCCGCAGTCTGCGGGAGAGTGCCGGCTATGCCGTGGATGTCGCGCTCGACGGCGAAGAAGGTGCGTTCATGGCTGAGTCGAACCCGTACGACCTGGTAATTCTCGATCTGATGCTGCCAAAACTCGACGGTCTCTCTGTGCTGCAACGCATGCGGGACAGTGGCTCGGCTGTCCCGGTGCTGGTGCTCACCGCGCGTGACGAGAAGGAATCGATCGTTGCGCTGTTGAACGCAGGGGCCGACGACTATGTTGCCAAGCCGTTCGACTTGGGAGAGCTGCTGGCTCGCACTAAAGCCCTAATCCGGCGCGGCAAGGGACAGAGCGCGGCGGTGTTGAAGGTTAGCGATTTGGAGATCAACACGGCTGATCTCAGCGTGCGTCGCAAGGGAAAACTTGTCAGCCTCACGGCGATGGAATATCGCGTTCTGGAATATCTGGCGCACCGGCCCGGCGCTGTCGTACCCAAGACCGAGTTGCTCGAACATCTGTACGACTTCAACTGGGAGCGGTTCAGTAACGTGATCGAAGTTTACGTTTCCGGCTTGCGTCGTAAACTCGAGGACAGCGGTGACACCAAACTGATCCATACTCTGCGCGGGCAGGGATACATGCTTCGTGGGTAACATGCGACAGACGTCCATTCAGCGCCGGTTGATCGCAGCGGTAGTGATTTCGCAGTTGCTACTGGCCATCGGCATCGTTTCGGTGGCCGTGTTTTTCACCCGGCGTCAATTGCGCAATGCGTTCGACGCCGGTCTGCACGGGCGCGCGATGAGCATTGCCGCGCTGGTGCGTTACTCCGAAGATGAGCATCCCACCTTGATCTTCGAGGACGACCTGGTTCCGCCCCCGGTGGAGAAGCAACATCCCGATCTCTATCAGGTGACGACCGGCGACGGACGAGTGCTCGCCCGGTCTCCGAATTGGCCACTGGATTTACAGGCCATTCCGAAGAAGGACCGGCAGCACGCGAATTTTGCGGTGGATGGCATCCGTTATCGCGCGGTACGACTGGAGAACGTTCCCGTGCTCGATCGCGAAGGAGATGCGCCTTCGACCGATGTGCTGACCGTGACCTATGCGGCGCCGACCGACCAGATGACACGCGCGATCGCACATGCCGCCATCTACATTGCGGCCGGCAGTGGCCTGTTATTGCTGGTCACTGTGGCCCTTGCAGTCTTGGGCCTGCGGCGAGGATTGCGACCACTGGCCGAACTCGCCACCAGCGCGGCCTCGGTCAATACGTCGAACTGGAAGCTGAATCCCAGCGAAGCGGCTGTGAGCACGACGGAACTCGCGCCCCTCACGCAAGCTATGACCGCCATGCTCGACGGACTGCATCGTGGGTTCACCCAGCAACGCGAATTTCTGGCCAACGCCGCTCACGAACTGAAGACGCCGGTTGCGATCCTGAAGTCCACGCTGCAGTCGCTGTTGCAGCGGCCGCGCGCGGCGGAAGAGTACCGCGCCGGCCTGGAACAGGCGCTCGACGACATGGCGCGCCTCGAACAACTCATGCACTCGATGCTCCGCCTGGCGCGCGCTGAGCAGTGGGCAGCGGGCAGTACACGCCGCGATCTGGAAGCGGTGGAAGTGGCCGCTACCTGCGAGAGTGCGCTGGAGCGCCTTGCCCCCGTGGCACGCGAGCGCGGCGTCACCATCCATTTCGTTAGTAACGGCCCGATGCCGATGCGTGCCGATGCCGACGATCTCGAACTGGTTTGGTCCAACCTGCTGGAGAATGCCATCCGCTTCAGCCCTGCCGGCGGAAACGTGCAACTTCGCGTGCGCGCCAATGGTCAGCGCGGCTATATCGAGGTCGAGGACGAAGGTCCTGGAATTCCGCAGTCGGAGCTGGCCCACCTCTTCGAACGTTTTCATCGCAGCGACAGCTCGCGCGCGCGTAACACCGGCGGATACGGCTTGGGTCTCGCCATCTCCAAAGCGCTGATCGAGGCCTACGGGGGGACCATCACTCCCGCAAGCAGGCCCGGGCAAGGCATGCGCATGGTGGTCGAAGTGCCGCTGGAAAATCCGGCTTTTAGCTCTTAGCCTTTAGCTCTTAGCTTCTAGAGGATCCGCGTTCATCCGTGAAATCCGCGGCTGCTCTTACTTTACCGATTCTCTCTCAGCCGCAATCGCAGATAAACATTCACGCCCAGCGGGTGATCTCCGTAGTAGGGCTTGATGGCGTCCGGTACGCCGTACAGCGAGACATTCGCGCCTAGTCCGGTTTCCACATTGTGAAAAACGCCGATGTCGCGCGTGTAGCCAATTGTATAGGCGTTGATATCGAACCAGGGGCTGCCGGTTTGCTCGAATAGCTGCTGCGCTAGTGCGGGATCGTTGGCGAATAACTCGTCGCGTTGCGACCATTCGTAGCGACCGCTGATGAAATTCTTCTCCCTGAAGGGCACGACCGTTTCCGCCAAAACGGCGTTGGTGCCGTAATGCACAGCCTGCTTCCCATTGCGTCCCCAAAGCAGCGTCGTCGCCCACGCATTACCGTGCGGACGCGGAACAATGTATTCCACCGAAGCGGTTGTGCGTACGACGTTTCCTGGCTCCAGCGCCTCGGGGTGGACAAGATGGCCGGCTGAAAACTGTGCCAGCCATCTCGCGGTCGGCGTGACGGTGAACCGTGCGGAGTAGGAGTTCATCGGCCCAAAGTCAATGTTCCAACGATTCTCATCAGGCTCCGCGCCGTGAAAGCCTGACGCCTCAAGCCGCACCGCCCTATAAGACATTCCGGCCGTGACCACGTTGTAGAGGATGTGCGTCGAGTCTTCCCAGTGATGCCCGAGGGTGCTTTGCGGAATCTCCATCGCCGACGCGCGATGCGGATAGGCAACTGGCCCCATCGCCGGGTCACCAACCGGAGCGTAGTACAGATCCCAAACCGCGTGCTGACCTAGCCTGTGCGCGTACTGCACGCTCAGCTCCATCACGAAGTCATGCGGGTGCTGGCCGTTTACGATGGGCTTGCCGTAGGCTGTCTCGCCAGTCTGGAACAGCAGTGGATAGAACTCGCCAGTAACGGTCGCGGGTTCCAGGCTAAGCATGGTGCGCAGCATCAGGTCACCACCGCCAAGCCGGTGCAGCGCGCTGAGCATGCCCCAATTGGTGGAGTAAAACTTGTCGGCGCCCAGCGGCCCGGTTTGCTGCGTGTCCACCAGGAACGCCTGCGCCATCCACATCAAGCGCCACTGCCCCACGCTCGTCATCACCATCGGCATGGGCCACCCTGAGGGCTGAAACGCGGTTCCTGAAGATTCGCGCATCAAGAAGTCGCGAGCCGAATCCACGTCGTGAGCTATGTGTTGCATCGAGTCCTCCGGCATTTGCATGTCCATGCCGGCGTGCTGGTCGGGCTGCTGGGTCGAAGATGAGGATTGCGCGGTCGCGCCGAGACAAAGAATGCAAGCAATCGCCAGCAGCCAGCTGCTGCGGAGAATCGCGATGGTCGCCCTGTTGCGCAAGTGACAGCCGGTGGAGACTTGTGGTAACACGTCGGCAAGAACCCCAACCAAGATTGTAGAGGATGACTATTCCCCAGCTTCGTCCAGAAGCTTATTCAGGGTTGGCTTGTGTTTGTCGTGCTTGAGCTTCCGCTTCTTGCTGGCCGGCTCGGTCCGCGTCGGCGGGGGAGTTCCGATCGCATGGCGCGCCGCGGCCTTGACCGCCGATGCGGCGCGGAACGGTTTGGGCTTGGGTATCTTGGACGGCACGATTCGTCTCTCCCGGTCAGTTCGTAATGGTTACCGATATCGCAGGTCCCATCACGCGTGACCACAGATCTTCGGTCAATGGTAAGTCAAAGCATCGCAGAAAGTCGATCATCCGAGTGCTAGATCGATTTCAGAATTCGTGTATCCGGCAGAACGGGTAGTGCGGCGCTTCAGCGCCGCGTTCGCCGCGAACTATAGAACCGCACGCCCCCACCGGTTGTACCGCTAAACGCCGGCCTAAAGGCCGGCTTACCCGGACTACACCAATTCTGAAAATGCCATAAGAAACAACCAAGTCTAGTTGGGAAGGGCTGTCGTTGTTATCGCTCGGACGCGGCGGCGCGAGTCACATGTGCTCAATGAGAATTTCTCTTACGTGGAGTCTGGTACTGACTTCCGATGGTCCCGTTTGTCGGCAACGGGAAAGAAGCGCGGCCCGGTAGTTTTTCCCAACCGGTACGACGGCCCAGGCGAAGGAACTTCGGAACGGAGTGGCCACGGCGCGCTGGCCAGAAGCTGTTGCGTGTACGCATGCCTTGGCCGTGTGAGCACCATTTTTCCACGCTTCCGCATTCCACAATTTCACCGTCGTGACCTCTGTAACCGCATTGCGGTCCTTGAGATAGCTTGCAAGCCGCTGAAAACATTTGGCGGAAGCGTGTGCGAGTCGAACGCACCATTGACATCGCAAGATGCCAATCGCCGGTTTTGAAGATATGTAGTCCCGCATCCCTGTTGTGCGGACTCAACAACTTAGCTTCACGATATGTCGTGCTGTTCGGGCTGAATTGCGCGACTCGGCACGCGACTATGCAACTAAATATGCAATCAAATACCGGAGGTGTTCGCAATCCCTCCGGCCACATTTTCCCTATCCCCTGCCACTCTGAGCCGGACAGTCTTCTCAACAACAAGACTACCGGCCCCCACAGCTTAGCGGTGCCGTGGCTAATGGATGGCAGATGCACCGCCCCACCGAGGCTGGCAAAAGCTGCCCGCACCGGGCCGTTGAGGGCGGCTCTAAGTTCTTCACTCCTATCCCGAACACTCCCAGGAAGCGGCCGTTAACCATTGAGAAAGAGCATCCGTGTTTGGAATAGAATTTGCTGCGCGGAGATTGCACAAATGTCTCACGCTCGAAAGGTACAGCGGGGGGCAGCATGGAAATCGACCTTCACGGATACCACCCGTCTGACATCGTCTGGAACGGCGTTCTTGCAAAGATTGTGCAGCAAGCGTGGGAGATGGGCGAGCGGCGACTCTGTTTAATCCACGGTCACGGACGCAATCGCGGAATTACGCCAGGATTTGTGAATACAAACACAGGGTTCTTCGGGCTTCAGATTCGCCGTACTTTGCGCCACGAAAAGGAACTGCGGAAATGGATTCATCACACCACGCTCTGCTGCGACAATCCTGGAACAACCAGCGTAGTCCTGAGATGGAACCCGTTCCCTACACGAAATGAACTGGACTCGGATTTGTTACCCTGACGGGCATCTCGATCTACGCAGCCTACGCTTTGTTTCTCCGCTGCGCCCAGCGCTGCTTGGTAGTAAAGTTTGCGTTTGGGAGTGCGCGTAGAGGACCGATACAGGGCATATCCGCAGTGCTGGCAGACCAGCATCCCTTGCAGCAGACTGGGCACGATGGTACGCCGCACGGCGAATTGTTTGTTCTTCTCCAACTGTTCTTGAGCCAAGGCAAAGGTGGCTTCCGTGACTAAGGCCGGCACCGGGATCTCGATCCATTCCTGACGTGGACGTTCATGATTGGCGCTGTTGCGCCGGGAATGGCGATACTCTACCGCTCGAAAACCAGTTTTATGGGTGTCTCGTACCTCGGTTGTACAACACGCTACGACCGCACTCGTCGCTGGGCTACAGGCCACCGGCGCCGGTGGCCGTGCAGCCAGGGGTAACGGATAGGTCAAAGCAGCAAAGGGGGCATCGAGATGTGGAAACCGCTACGCGCTTTCCACATCTCCACACCCCCGACGCCGACTGCGAACAAACGTCGCAATCGGCCTTACACTAACAATCCATCTGGTACAAAACATCGGTCAGGTCATCTTAGCTTCGTTCAACACCAATTCCACTCAGGCGCTCCACAAGATATTCAGAGTAGAAAGTGTCATCGTCGAATTGTAATAATTCCGAGGGGGCTCTCAAGAAGTTGTGTCCGCTCGCAACATCATCATATTGTATATGCCAGCCCCGGCCTTCCCTTTCATCAGCGTTCCATCTTGGCCGTCGATCGGCAAATATTTTGCGCATCCCGTGTTCGTGGGAACGCACCGGATAATGCCTGAGCAGAAACTTAAAGGGATAAACTTTGCGGTCGGGAAACTCGGCCGAGTGCCCTCCGGAGTCCGCTAGCCGAATTGGGGCATTCTGATGCCTCCAGGCCTTGATCTGGTGAAAATGTCCCCCGCGCTTGCCGAATTCGCACCGGTCAAAGGAAGCAATTCTTGCCGGATCTTCAATTCCCCCAATTGTCGGATGGAAGACAAGACAAGTATGATCAATTGCATTGAAGCCTTCGCGTTCGACGCGAAATAGAGCATCACGAAGCTGTATATGAGACCAAGGAGATTCCCGAATCTCATCCGCATCGTAGTGAATGCACCAATCCGCATCGCACGAGTAGCTCAAGCCTTCAACGTGTCGCAACAGTGTGTGCAGGTCAAAGCTTGGCGATGGTCCTTCGACGGGGAACTTTGTAATCTTCCGGAGGCCGCGACCGAGAAATGCTTCGGCACGCTCGACCGTACGGTCTGTCGACCAATTGTCGACAAGATGAACCTCAACTCCTTGCGATACGGCATGGTGTAAAGTAGCTTCAATGATGTCTTCTTCGTTGTAGGTACACATGAATGCAACTACTCGGAAGCCGGGTGGAGCACTCAGTCGCGATTCCGTCCCCTGCTGACGCAATACCATCAGAATCGTACCTTTCGCCGGCTCGCGATCACTATCTGCAGTCAGGCCCGCGAACTCAATGTTTAGACCCGCGCCGCGCAATAGCGCTGCAAACTCAAGTAGGGACCACTCGCGGACACGGCGACGATCGTCTGGAGGCCCCATATGGCTCGTCCCGCCAACACGATCCCGCTCAGGAGTAGTTACAATCGCGATTGGAGCGTCCTCAAGCAGGTCTCGGAGACTCGCCAGGAGAGGAATCGGATTGATCAAGTGTTCAAATACATTGGCACAGACCACCACGGACCGCGCTACGAGCTCGCGATCGTCGATGTGAAGAAACTGCTCCCCAAAACCATGCTTGATGCAAATCGAACCTGGATGTTCTTCCCCAAATCGCCTCATGTTGTCGGGCCAATCTACGCGCACTAGCCTTAAACCAAGACCTATGTCAGTGAGCACCCCGCGAAATCTGCATCCCAGATCAATCAGACTATCGCAGCCGAAGCGCCCTGCCAGGAATGCGGCAAACCGATACACGTCTGGGTGGCAGACAGCGGAATCTGCACGGTCAATAACATCGGAAAAGGATTCCGGGTTTTGCCTATGTACGTATGCGGGCTTGATGCAAAAACCTGAATCGACAAGGGATTGGTAAATCCGTTCCACGGTACAAATATAAATCAATCAGACATGGAATTGTGCCTCGTGAATATGGACCGGGCTGAGGAGGAAGTCTGTCCCGTCGTGCGCCGAGTGATCGCTGGCCATACAGGTCGGCAAAACCTCAGGTGGTCAAGAAATTCGACCGGTTTGAAAAGGCGCGGCTTGCAGGCTCGACTAGGCGTGGTAGCACTAGTTAGGAAGCTTCTGAACAAGCACTGCCATTAAGGCGGGGCCAACTCCAAGGGTAAGGTTCATAGCTGTTCATTTCATTCCCGCAGGTCCTTGCGCCCTCCGGCTCGGTGCGGTCAGTGCCTTTTAAGACACCACCCCGCTGCGTGTACCACCTTCTCGCCAATCAGGAACAGGTTCACCAACGCGCAGGTCGGAAACCAATCGATTGGCATTCTTCGCCAGTCCTCGTTAGCGTACCTTCACGAACCCGAACTTCAGTTTTGTCACTCCAAACACGTGCTCCAAATTGGATCGCACCTTCGACTTGGTCCGGTTCTTCGCCAGCTCCACTTCGTCGATCCGGTCCTTATAGCGGTAGCGCCGATGGGTGCAATCCTGCGCCTGCGACGCACATTGGGGGATGACATCCGCCCCGCCCGCGATACGCTTTGCCCACACCCGCGTCTCCTTCCCGTGCAGCAACTCCGGCAGCACGGTCGCATCCGCCAGACTTGCACCCCGTGGTCTCGTCCGGCACCGGTGATGCGGCAGTTTGTGTGTCGATCTGGGGCGCAAACCGGCTATCAGCCGCTGCTGGCGTGCTCGATCTTCGCTTCGTCATGAAACTGGTAGAGGAACTCGCGCGACGCCTCGGCGCTGGGCACTGGGTGCCCCAGCATGGCGGCCAAACCCGCGTCCTCCCGTAACGGCTCGAAGTCCTCCAGGCAATCGCCGCCCACCGCGTTCAACACCAGAAAACTCTCGATGTAGGTGGCTTCGTCAAAGCCCCGCTCCCGCTGCTTGATCTGGAGATGACGCTGCACGCTGCCGGGCACGTCCAGCGAACGCACCGCCCGCACCAGCAGCGGCACCCCGCCCAGGGCCGTCACGCATTCTTCTAGCGGCTGGGGATCAATCTCGAACAGAAAATCACCTTCGGCGGGACTACGCTTCGCTTTCTCTTTCATCGTGAGTGCAATGTAACACCTAACGGGTGAACTTCCGCCCCGTTCTTTTCCCCGTCTCCGCCTTGTCAATCCGCACGCTCGCCCAACTCGGCAAATTCCTTACGGACGGATTACGGAGAGACTAAGTCTCTCGCAAGTGGCCAATTCCGATGTACACTGGTACAATTTTAGCCTGCGAGCTGTTGCATCTGCTTGAAGGCAATCAACACCGTAACTCAACCCTTCACAGGGAGCGAACACATTGAACTCGGATTCGCTCACGGGACACGAGCCATCTCCAATTGGCGGCAGTTACCAGTGGGATCATCGATTCCATCTGTTCCGGCGAACAAATGTTAAGGACTTCGTTTATTCAGACGGCCAGGACGTTGAAGAACGTCTTTTGGCCGTTGTGTCGAAAGCTACTGACCGCTCGACGTTTTCCAAAGAACTTTCGGACTCTATCATCGACTGGCCTAGCGAATATCACTTAAGCCGTGCCCGGCATTGTCTGGTACGGCCGCTCGGCATACGAGGCGGCGACAAAGTTCTTGAACTTGGCTGCGGGTGCGGTGCAATCACGCGCTACCTTGGTGAGATGACCGCCGAAGTTGTGGCAGTCGAAGGCAGTCTGAATCGGGCGCGCGTGGCAGCGGAGCGATGCCGGGGGCTCAGTAACGTTCGGATAGTCGCGGACGATCTCCTCCGTTTCAACACTGCACAGCAGTTCGATTGGATCCTATTGATCGGCGTTTTGGAATATGCTGCCTTGTTTTCGGACCAGGATAACCCGACCGAAGACTATCTGCGTTCAGTAACTCGGCTTCTTGCTCCGGGTGGACGAGTCGTGGTTGCTATCGAAAATAAGCTTGGCCTTAAGTATTTCAATGGTTGTAGTGAAGATCACGTAGGTATTCCGTTTTATGGGGTACAGAATCTCTACGGCACGAAAACCGCTCAAACCTTCGGGCGGCAAGAACTGATCGAGCAGCTGTCCGCCGTCGGATTGGCATCTACATACTTTTTGTATCCTTTTCCGGACTACAAGCTGCCTTCGGTAGTTCTGTCGGAAGACGCACTTACCGATCCAGAGTTCGACCCTACTGACTTGCTCGCTCGTTGTCACGCGCGCGATTATGCAGGCTCTCCCCTTCGTAGCTTCGATGACGCGCTCGCTTTCTCGTCCCTGCTAGACAATGGTTTACTTGCTGACCTTAGCAACTCATTTCTGGTAGTTGCCACCCCGGAGCCGTTGTCGCAAAGCAAGGACAGGGATCTTGCGGTTGCCTTCTCAGCGAATAATCGCTCGCCTGAATTCGCCACGCAAACAAGGTTCATTCGCCACAAGACTGAACTAAAAGTTATTAAAGAATCTCTTACAAACTTCGCCCATCAACGGTACAAGGTTGCCGACGAGATGACAATCGAGAGTTGCTTGACTGAATCCGATTATTATCCTGGGCGGCAGGTGCTGTGGCCAATGCTACGAGCGAGAGCGAGATCCGGCGACGTAAAGCCGGTCGTTCAGTCGCTTCGAGGATGGATGGACTTTCTGCTGAGGCACTCCCGGGTGTCTACCTCGAAAGTGGCCGATTCGGGGAAGATCCCTACGACGCTCGCGTCCTACGTGCTTCCTCCAGACTTTCTGGACTGTACACCATTTAATCTGCTCGACACGGGCAGCGACCTCGTGTTGATCGATTGTGAGTGGCTTGCGGATTCAGACATTCCACTTGGTTGGGTGGTGACCCGGGGTATCTTATGGTCACTGACTTCGGGAGTGCCCGTCGCCAACCACATTGAGTCAGCCATTCAGGTAATCCAGGAACTCAGTGCTGAGTTCCACATATCGGTTTCCAAAGAAGAGATTCAAGCGTGGATGCAACAGGAAGCGAGATTTCAGACAGTCATAACGGGTAATCCGTGCGAAGACCTAGGATTCGTTCCGACGTCAAGCGGAATGCGATCTGTAGCAACGGAGGTGGCTAATCTTGGCCACGCGGTGGCTACGCGTGACCAGCAGATTGTCCACCTTAGTCATGAGGGCGCCGAGCGCGACAACCAAATAGTCGCTCTAAGTCGCGCTGCTACAATCGGCGACCAGCAGATCGGCACCCTAAACCGAACAATCGCGGACATCAAGGCGATCCTGACGAAGCGTGAGACTAAGATCGTTGACCTCAATCATTCGCTCGCAGAAGTTCGGGCGCAGTCCGAGGAAGCGACGAACCAATTAGACCAATTACGCCAGCGAGAACAATCGCAGGCGAAGACACAAATTGAGGTGTTGCAGAACAAACTTGCCATAATCGAAGCCAGCACGATTTGGCAGGGGACCGCCGCGTTACGCAACGCCCTTGCGCGTCATCCCCGGATACGAAAGGTCGGACGACAGGCTCTTCGCTTTGTCTGGTGGACGCTCACTCTGCAACTTCTCAGTCGCATGCGCGATCGACGGCGGCTTTTCCGGTCGCGAGACATCATCGCGGCGTCAGATTTATTTGATAGTGAATGGTACCTGCGCCGCTATCTGGACGTAGCAGCCAATGGCTGGGATCCCGCATTGCATTATGCACTTTTTGGCGCTAGCGAAAACAGAGACCCCGGCCCTCTCTTCGATGGACAGTCGTATCTTCAGCACGCTTCCGATGTCGCTCAGGCTGGATTGAACCCCTTACTGCACTATTTGCAAAAAGGGAAATCAGAAGGGCGCGAGACGCGTCGCGTCGAAAGGGTGAATGTTGTCCCCGCGACCTCGCCTGCGGTCAGCCACGACTATGCCGAGTGGGTAAAGCTGTATGACACCATCGCCGAAAATGACGTAGCTGCGATTCGGCATCACATAAGAGCGTTGCGCGAGGTACCGCTCATCTCGATTGTGGTTCCGGTCTTTAATCCGGCCCCCGACCTACTCCGCAAGACCCTTGACTCGGTGATCGCTCAACTGTATCCGCGTTGGGAACTTTGCATTGCCGATGACGCTTCGTCTGATCCTGACGTAAGCACAACATTGGCGGAGTACGCGCGACGCGATCGCCGCATCAAAGTGGTTTTTCGGCCTGAAACAGGCGGTACTTCTGCCGCCGGGAATTCCGCGCTGACCCTTGTCAACGGCGACTTTGTGGCTCTGCTGAAGCAAGAGGATGAATTATCTCCGCTTGCGATGTATATGGTAGCGGCCGAATTGAACCAACACTCCCAATTGGACATTATCTATTCTGACGAGGACAAGATCACGGAGGATGGCGTGAGGTGCAATCCCTGCTTCAAAACAAGCTGGGATCCGGAACTGTTTTATACCCTAGACATAGTTAGTTGTCTCGGGGTTTACCGGTCTTCGCTGATAAAGCAAACCGACGGCTTTCGTCGAAAATTTGAGCCAAGCCACGATTATGATCTGGCTCTTCGGATTCTGCGCCGGACTGGGGCAGATCGCATCGCTCACATTCCACGCGTTCTCTACCACCGTCGTGTTGCTAGCAATACCTCACTGTTCCCGTCGGCTGATGGAATGGAGGCGGTACACTCGGCGCGGCAAGCGGTCGAGGATTATTTCGCGTCCCAGCGGGAAGTTGTACAAGTCATTTGCGACACTTCACAGTCATCCTGGCGCCTCCGATATCCCCTGCCGGATCCCGCTCCCCGAATTTCACTCATAATTCCGACGCGCGACAAGGTGGCAATCCTCCGAAGATGTGTTGACGGAATATTGCACAAGACCCGCTATCCGAACATGGAGATCATCATTGTCGATAATGAAAGTTCTGAACCTGCGACACTGGACTACCTGCTGACATTGCAAACCGACTCCCGTTTTCGAATTTTACGAATTGAAGGACAATTTAACTATGCGGCTCTTAATAACCAGGCCGTCGAAAAGGCTGAAGGAGAGTTCATTTGTCTGATCAACAATGATGTGGAAGTTATCGATCCCGGATGGCTCGAAGAAATGATTCGCCTAGCAGTTCGGCCAGGCGTCGGTGCTGTTGGAGCTAAACTCTATTATCAAGACAACACTATTCAACATGCAGGCGTAGTGCTTGGCATGATCGACGTGGCTGCACATAACGATCATCATGCGGCACAATCTGACGCGGGCTATAGCGATCGACTAGAGCACGTGCGCAATGTCTCCGCCGTGACTGCGGCCTGCATGGTTGTGCCAAAGAGTCTTTTCGTAGAGGTCGGCGGCCTTGACGAAGTTAATCTGAAGGTGGCGTATAACGACGTCGATCTCTGTTTAAGGCTTCGCAGAGCCGGCTACAACATTCTATGGACTCCCTATGCGGAGCTATATCACCTAGAGTCGGCTTCTCGCGGTTACGACGATCAGCCCCAACACCTTGATAGAGCCCTGCAAGAAGCGGCCTACATGAAAAAACATTGGTCACGAGCCTTGAGCGCCGATCCGTTTTATAGTCCTAATTTAACGCTAGCTGAAGAAACGGTGGGGCCTGCATTTCCACCACGCATTTCCAATCCATGGAACAACTGGAATAGTGACTCCAATTTTGACTACGAACACGGCGAGCATGATCAGGGCACATACGTTTACCCGCTGCCGGACACTTTTTCGTACATGGCAGTCCCTATCGACTACGATTCGTTGCCGGAACAAGTCGCGATTGGCGTGTCGAGCCTCGGCAATCACTTTATGACCGAAATCGGCCGAATGCTACAAGATGCCTTCGCGCAACTTGGTGTCCGCAGCCGAGTATTCACCGAATCGGAGGCCGCAAGCGTCAGCCGAGAAGAGACTGTCATCGTGGTCGCACCCCATGAGTTTTTGTTCCTAGGTAGCGGACCCCAGGCCTTTGAGGTCCTTAAACAGGTGGCCACGCCTGTAATGGTGAACACAGAGCAGCAACAGACCCCCTGGTTCGCGGTGGCCGAACCATATTTGAGAAGTGCTTATGCCGTGCTTGACATTAATCATCAATCGGCGCGGCAGCTTGTACGCGACGGTTACCGAGCCTTTTCCTTACCGCTGGGATTTAGCGAGTACGTAGCTCGTAGCTTTGATGGTCGGGTTCTTCCAGACCGAGAGGTCTTTAAATATATGCCATCTACCATGCGGACATCCTTGCCATCTTATTATTCCGACCGCCCTATCGATGTGCTCTTTGTCGGGACTGCATCGTCTCGGCGGCAGGAGTTTTTGGCCCAGCAGGCTGAGTTTCTCTCTGATAAGAATACCTTTATTTATATACCGGATGGCGACACGCCTTTTCAGGAAACTTCGGACAGTTGCATTGATTTTTCAAGCTTTGTGGGCCTAGCCCGACGCTCCAAGATTTTACTGAACGTGCACCGGGACAATGTACCCTATCTTGAATCGCAAAGGATAATGACTCTTGGTATTATGCAGAAAACCCTAGTTGTTTCGGAGTCTTGCCAGCCGAGTCCGTGGGTCAAAGCCAACTCGGACTATCTGGAAGGACCGTTAGAAGCATTGCCGGCGCTTTGCGAATTTGTGTTGACGCATTTGGAGATTGCTGAGGATCTAACGGAGCGTGCATACACCAAATTAAAGACCACTTACCCAATGGCTGAGATTGTCGGTAAGTGCTGGACCGCCTTGGCCGCAAGCGTTGACACAGTACGATGACGACAGCAACGCGATATAAAACGATTTTTGGCCGCAGGATACAGACGTCTTCGGCTCAGATTACGGTGGCGATTTCGTGTTTCAAATACGGTCAGGAAGCGACCGAGGCGCTAGACTCGCTCCTAAGGCAAACTGAAGAGGCATTGGATCTTGTGGTGGTTGACGACAAGTCGCCCGATAATTCAACGCAGATACTTTCAGACTGGTTTAACCGGCATCGCGGAGCTGTGAAGTTTAAGAATGTGCATCTGGTTCAACACTTGGATAATAGGGGACTTTCGGAAACCCGAAATACGGCCTTGTCGTTAGTGGAGACTCCGTATATTTTCATTCTCGATGCTGATAATTTGGTCTACCCTCGGGCCCTTCAGGTTTTGCGCGAGAGTCTCGACAACTCTGGATATGCAATGTCATATTCGCTAATCGAAAGGTTTGGGATGCAGCGCCGAATCGTTAACAACTCGGTTTGGCTGCCTGCGAAGTTTAGTCGACATCCCTATATCGACGCCATGGCATTAATTCGAACTGATGTCCTGCGGGAGGTGGGGGGGTATCGAACGATGCCGGACAAGTTTGGCTGGGAGGATTACGACTTATGGTGCTCGTTTGTTGATCGGGGCCTTAAAGGATGCCATGTTCCGCAGATACTGTGTCGATATCGGGTCCACGACAGATCAATGACGGAAACTGAAACCAAACCGTATATTCATGCCGACCTTCGTAAGATAAGGGAGTATTTTGAGGCGAACCACGCGATGCCGTTTTCGTTTTGAAAACCAGAACTTGGCCTACTCCAGCTGGCGACAGCGTACAGGACTGATTCGCAATCTCTGCCTCCTGCGTCGCGGAATCAACCTGGTTTCCTTTGGTGATGTGCTAATCTTCGGTGAACTGCACGCTATGACGCGTTCCTTGCTAATATCGACGAACTGTTGCCGGATCGATCATTGGGGGAAGGAATAAAGTGGACGATACACTCGTAGCACTTGAATCCGAGACAACCTTGGGTGGCCCGCCTTCGCAGTGTCCTCCTATTTGCAAACTGCTTGTGATGTGTCTGGTCTTCGCCTCTATCTCGTTTAGTATGTGGGCACTAGGCGTTGGGTGGAATAATAGCATTTTTGATGCTCACGGATTCCGCCAAGCCCAGACCGCGATAAGCGTTTATTATACAAAATGGGGATCAGAATTTCTTAGCTATGAGACGCCGGTGCTTGGCCCACCATGGTCGATACCGTTTGAGTTCCCCATGTTTCAATCAATCGTGGCTTTAGTCTGGCGGCTGTTACCCTTGCAACTCGATCAAGCCGGGCGACTCACTGCTGTCGCTTTCTTTTATGCAACCTTCCCGCCCTTATTCATTCTGCTGCGCGCTGTTAGGATCGACGTAACGACCATTTTGGTCACCGTGGCGCTATTCGCTGTCAGTCCGCAATATATATTTTGGTCACGTACTTTCATGATCGAATCTACCGCCCTTTGTCTGGCGGTGACGTATCTTATGTTTGTCGTACTGGCACTCAATCACATCGCCTACAGAGGGTCAACGTTTTGGGTGCTCGGGACATTCTCTGCCATAGCGGGCGTACTCGCCGGAATGGTGAAAATCACAACCTTCGTCCCGTTTTTTTTGTGCGCATCGCTCCTCCTGAGTTACAGCTTTTGGAAGCGTTGGGGAGAGCTACGACACCGACTTTCTATTGTCAGTTTTCTGCCACTATGCGCACTGCTGATGCCGGTATTTTGTGTTGCCAAGTGGACGGCATATGCCGACTCACTAAAAAACGGAAATCCATTGGGTGGCATCCTGACCTCCCATATGTTGCGTGGGTGGAATTTCGGAACATTTCAACAGAGAATTGCTTTCGGTAACTACGTCCACTTCGCCGGAATAGGAATCGGGTCCGTGCTTGATGACTTAGCAGGAAGTCGTTATCTGTTGTTGTTGTCCTGTGTTATCGCTCTTGCGATGGGCGGCTATACCTTGCGGTTTGTGGCAGTTTGCGTGACGTTGTATATGAGCGCAATTGCGATCTTTTTTAATCTCTATTTTGTGCACACATATTACAGTTATGCCAACGGTATTTTCATTATCGCTGTAGTAGGTATTGCGAGCGGAAGCCTCTTGAATGCGGGGGGATGGAGAAGCTGGGCCGGCGTTTGTGTGTTTGTGTTGGCAATTGGATTTTCCACCGTCCATTATCTCCACGGATATTATCGGGTGCAGCGTGCCAATGCGCCCGGCAGGCCTGTGCTGGCTGACATTCTGGACCGGGAAACCAAACCAACTGATGTTCTACTGATTTATGGACTCGACTGGTCGGCCGAGCTACCGTATCAGGCACACCGGCGGGCGATCATGATACGCGAGGCCCAACGGAATGCGAATCTGCAACAGGCGATTCGCGAAGAAGGAGTCAACAACATATCCAACCTACTCATTTGCAACGAGAACCTAAAGGCTTCCGCCGACGTACTGACAGTGCTCCGTGAATATGGAGTTAAGTTTGGACGCGTGTTCGCCAGCGACGGCTGCGACATTTATTTGCGCTAGCTAGACGCTCCTGCATAAGAGTTC
>PLQW01000071.1:2459-13845 GCA_003160215.1 Acidobacteriaceae bacterium | reverse complement strand
CTGCGATAGCTGTCGAAATACGAAAGTGAAGCCGACATCGCCGGCACTGGGATTCCCATCTGCACGACGGTGGCGATCAGCTTGCGCCAGGCTCTCTCGAACCTCTGCAACGATGCCATAAACTCGGCATCGAGCAGTAGATTGGGCAAGTCAGGCTGACGTTCGAAGGCGCGCATGATGTTGTCGAGGAAGCGCGCGCGAATGATGCAGCCGCCCTTCCAGATGCGCGCCATCTCGCGCAGGTTAATGTCCCACTTCCACTCGTTCGACCCAGCGCGGATGAGGCTCATGCCCTGTGCATACGAGCAAATCTTGGATGCGTACAGCGCGTCGTGTACGGCCTGAATCAGTTCTTTCTTGTCTCCGGAATACGATGCGTTTGCTGACGACTTGATCAGGCGACTGGCGATGACGCGCTCGTCCTTCATGCCGGAAAGCATGCGCGCGTCAATCGCGGCGGCAATGGTTGGAATAGGCACCGACAAGTCGAGGGCGACCTGCGCCGTCCACTTGCCGGTGCCTTTCTGTCCAGCCTTATCGAGAATCATGTTGACCAGCGGGTTGCCGCTCTCGGGATCGATGACGCCGAGAATCTGCGAAGTGATCTCGATCAGGTATGACTCCAGCGGGCTGCGGTTCCACTCCCCGAAGATATCCGACAGTTCTTGCGCATCTAAGCCGAGTGCTTTATTGAGGATCTCGTAAGCCTCGGCGATGAGCTGCATGTCGCCGTACTCGATGCCATTGTGGACCATCTTTACAAAGTGGCCGGCGCCATCGGGGCCAACGTACGTGACGCAGGGACCGCCGTCGGTTTTGGCAGCGATGGCTTGCAGAATCGGGGCAACCTGCTCATAAGCGGCGTGCGCGCCGCCCGGCATGAGGGACGGACCGTAGCGCGCGCCTTCCTTGCCGCCGGAAACGCCCATACCGAAGTAATGGACCAGAATATGGCGGGCGCTGACCTCGCGACGAATGGTGTCCTTGAAGTAGGAGTTGCCGCCATCCAGGATAATGTCGCCCGGTGTCAGGTACGGAGTGATCTTCTGAAGCGTCTGGTCCACCGGGTCCCCAGCCTTGATCATCATCAAGATCCGGCGCGGCCGTTCCAGGGAGTGGCAGAATTGCTGCAGCGACTTGGCTCCCACGAAGTGACGGTCAGCGTTGTTCTGTACGAAGCGGTCTACCCACTCCGTCTCCAGATTCCATACTGCGACGCTTTGATGGTGGTCATCAAGGTTGAGTGCCAGGTTCTCGCCCATGACGCCAAGGCCGATAATGCCGAACTGCGCCGCCTTCAGGTCTGGACTCGTGGTCGGCATGAGTCGCTCCTTAGTGGCGAACGCCGGCTTCCGCGGCGGTGGCCTGCGAGACCGCTTCCTTTATCAACACAAGCAGGCGGCGGAGTCCCTTCTCAATGTCGCGTCCGAGGTCAACGCGAATGGCGCGGCGGCTGCGAGCCGACAGTGACTCGAAATCGCCTAGCGCTTGCGCTTGCTTGAGCACGCCGAAGGTGAATTTCTCGCCGGGGATCTCGATGTCAGTGATGTCCTCGGAGGTGATCTGGAGAAACACGCCGGTATCGGGACCGCCCTTGTGTAACTGTCCGGTGGAATGGAGGAAGCGAGGTCCGTAGCCGCTGGTGGTCGCCACTTTCTTCTCGTCACGCACGGCGATGCGGACCTGCTGCAGCAGGCCCTCGTAGTTGTTCAGCTCTTCGATGTATGGGGTGACGGCGAAGTAGTCGCCCGGCTTGATCCGCGACAGGTGCGCGGTGAGGATCTCCTGCATGGACGAGCCGCCGCGCCGTAGTAGATCTCGAGTGGCTTCGTCACCAAAGACGCGCATCGACTCCTCGGCAATGATCAGCTTCTGCTGCGCCAGCGAACCGTTCTGCACATACTCGCCGAGCAGACGCTTGGTGTTGTCCTTCGATTCCTGCACGTTGGGCTGATCGAATGCATCGATGCCGAGCAGCGCTCCCGCAATCGCGGTGGCAAATTCCCACAGGAAGAATTCCTCGCCCAGATCGAGAGGATCGTGCAGTGCATGGCGCAGCACGGGATGGCCGGCTGCCTCGAGCGCTGCCAGCTTGGCATCGATATCGCCGGTCTTGGACGACTGCGTGTGGATGAATGCGAAGATGCGATCGTCGCCGTAATCGTCGGGCGAACCCAGCGGCTCGCCGGCAACCGGCACAATGCCCTTTCCTTCTTTGCCGGTACTCTCGGCAATGAGCTGTTCGATCCAGAGGCCCAGCGAGTCGAGAGGCGCAGGCGTGACGAAGGTCAGCTTGTTACGTCCCGCTTGGGCAAGCGAGCCAAGCATCGCACCCAGCCGGGCACCCGGATTTTCGTTGATGCCGACCGGTCCCACGCAAGCATGCTGAGCTTGCAGGGCGTGTTCGAGCAACGTCTTCACGTCTCCGCCCATCACGGCGAACGGAACCATGCCGAAATACGATAGTGCGGAGTAGCGCCCGCCCATGTCGGGCATGTTGAGAAAGACGCGGCGGAACCGATAGTGCGCGGCGTCCTTGGTGAGTTGCGTTCCAGGATCGGTGACGGCGACAAAGTTTTCACCCGCCATGTCGCCCTTGACCCGCTTCACCCGATCATGGAAATAGCGCTGAAAGACTTGAGGTTCGGCTGTGTCGCCCGACTTCGACGACACGATGAAGAGCGTCTTGCCCACATCGATCTTCTGCTCCAGGTGGCGTATGGCCGTGGGCACGGTGGAGTCGAGAACGTAGAGCTGTGGGTAGCCGTCTTTTTTGCCGAACGTGCGGCCGAGCACCTCCGGACACAGACTCGATCCGCCCATGCCCAGCACCACGGCATATTCGAATTCAGCCTTGCGAATTTCCTCTGCGAACGCGAGCAGCTCGGCAACATGCGGCTGCATCGTCTCGGCAACCTTGAGCCAGCCCAGCGCGTTGCCGATGATCTTCTCGTGCTCGGGACCGTCCTTCCAAACTGTGGGGTCCTTCTTCCACATGCGGGAGACAGCCTTCTGCTTGTCGAGGCTCTTGAGGGCGCTTTCGAAATCGCCCTGATATTTGCCGAGCGCGGCGCCGTGACGCGCGATGATGGAGCGCGTCACTTCGACACGACGCGCTTCTATCACTTCGAAGAGCTCATCGAACGATTCCGAAAAAGACGCCACGCCCTCTTCGGTCAACTTGGTGGTGACTGCCGTCATGTCAACGCCGACTGCCTTCAGTTCGTCGAAGACTTGATGGGCTTCCTCAATTCCGGCATCCAGCGTCGGCTTTGCCGTGCCGTGATCGCGGAAGGCGTCCAAGGTTGCGGGGGGCACGGTGTTCACCGTGTCAGCGCCGATCAAGGTATCCAAGTACATGGTGTCGGGATACGCCGGATTCTTGGTGCTGGTGGACGCCCAAAGCGGCCGCTGTACCCTGGCGCCTTTTTCCTTCAGCTTGGCAAAACGGTCGCTGCCGAAGATGCGCTTGAACGATTCGTAGGCTACCTTCGCATTAGCGATCGCAGCGTTGCCCATGAGGGCATTGATGCGCTGCTTTTGCTGGTCGTCGGTGGCTTTCTCGGCGAGTTGTCCAAGCTGCTTGTCCACCATGCCGTCAATGCGGCTGACGAAGAAGCTTGCCACCGAAGCTATACGGTCCACCGGTAGTCCGGCGGCGACGCGGCGCTCGAGTCCTTTGATGTAGGCCTCGGCGACCTGCTCGTACACATCGACCGCGAAGATAAGCGTGATGTTTATGTTCAGGCCGGAGAAGAGCAGTTCCTCGACGGCCGGAAGTCCCGCGGGCGTACCCGGAACCTTGATCATTACGTTGGGCCGATTCAGATGGGCGAACAGCTTCTTGGCCTCTTCGATCGTCGCCTTGGTGTCGTTGGCAAGCAGCGGAGAAACTTCCAGGCTGATGAATCCATCGGCGCCGTCATTGGCGTCATACACGCTGCGCAGCATATCGGCGCCATTGCCAATGTCCTGGAGGACGATTTCTTCGTAGATCTGGGAGACGTTGCTGCCGCCGCGCGCCAGTTTTTCCAGTTGCTCGGCATAGTCCTGGCTGCCGCTGATGGCCTTTTGGAAGATGGTAGGGTTCGAGGTTACCCCGCGGAGACCGTCTTCGTCGATGAGGCGCTTGAGGCCCCCGGTTGTCAAAAGAGACCGGCTCATCTGATCGAGCCAAATACTTTGACCTAAGGCATGAAGCTGAAGTAAGGGATTGCCGCTCATTTAAGTCCTCGCAAATCTTGCTCTTCGAGCGCGGTAATTTTCGCCAGCCGCCGGCGGTGGCGCTGTTCTCCGCTGAATTTCGCCCCGAGAAACGCACGTACCAAGTCCAATGCCAGCTCCGGTCCAATGACGCGCGAGCCCAGGCAGAGCACATTCATGTTGTCATGTTCGACGCCCTGATGCGCCGAATAGCAATCGTGGCAAAGTGCGGCGCGAATGCCGGGAAGCTTGTTGGCCGCCACTGACGCGCCGACTCCACTACCGCAGATGAGTACCGCGCGCTCCGCCTTGCCTTCGAGTACGGCGCGGCCCACTGCCTCCGCGTAATCGGGATAGTCGTCCGGCTCGCTGGGGTCGTGGGTCCCGCAATCCACCACCTCATGCCCCAGCCGTTTGAGCTCGGCAATGACGGTCTCGTTGAGTGGAACTCCGGCGTGGTCAGCGCCTACGGCTATCTTCATGGTCATGGTACGCCTGCAAGGTTAAGGTTTGATTTTTTTCATGACTTCCTGGGCTTTCGCCACGACGTCATCCACCGTGAATCCGAAGTGCTTGAGCAGGTCTTTATAAGGAGCAGATTCCCCAAAGTCCGTCCGAGCAATAACATATCCGTCATTCCCAATGTATTCCTTCCAGCCAAAATCGGTGCCCGCCTCGACCGCTACCCGAGCTCGCACCTCAGGCGGAAGCACCTGGCGTTTGTACTCGTCGGGCTGCTCTTCGAACAGTCGCCAGCAGGGCATGGACACTACGCGCGCCTTTACGCCGTTGGCCGTGAGCTTCTCATAAGCGCCAACGCAAAGCTGTACCTCCGAGCCGGTTCCCATCAAGATGATGTCAGGGGTGCCCCCGGAATCCGCCATGATGTATGCGCCCTTGGCGAGGCCGGCCGCCGACGCATACTTGGTGCGGTCGAACGTGGGGACTGCCTGGCGAGTAAGCACCAGCGCCACCGGTTGCGTCTTCAAAGGCATGATGTAGCGCCAGGTCTCGGCGACCTCGTTGGCGTCCGCCGGCCGGAACAACAGCAGCCGCGGAATGGCGCGCAAGGACATGAGATGCTCGATCGGCTGGTGCGTCGGTCCATCCTCGCCGAGGCAGAAGGAATCGTGCGTGTAGATCCAAATGACCGGCTGGTCCATCATCGCTGCTAGACGAAGTACCGGCCGCATGTAATCGGAAAAGACAAAGAAGGTAGCTCCAAATGGGCGCAGCCTGGATAGCGCCATGCCGTTGAGGATGGAGCCCATGGCGTGCTCGCGGATGCCAAAGTGGAAGTTGCGGCCCGCATAGCTGCCCTTCTCGAAGCTTGTAGTGTCGCTGAGCTTGGTCTTGGTCGAAGGATCCAGATCAGCCGCGCCTCCCAGCAGCCACAGCACGTTCTTCGCCACTGCGTTTAGCACCTTGCCACTCGAGTCGCGCGTGGCGAGGCCCTTGGCGTCGGCAGGGAAGGAAGGAATGTCTTTGTCCCAGCCATCGGGCAATTCCTGGTTGAGCATTTGCTGGCAGGCCTTGTCGAGATCGGGAAATTCTTTCGCCCATGCATCGTAGCGACCCTGCCAGTCCTTCTCCCACTGGGCACCGCGCTCAACGGCTTTGCCCATGTAGGCCTTCACCTCGTCGGGAACCAGGAACTGCGCATCTGGCGGCCAGCCGTAGGCGATCTTGGTAAGACGGACCTCTTCCACTCCCAGTGCCTCGCCGTGGGCCTCCTTTGTGTCTTGCCGATGTGGCGCGCCGTAGCCGATGTGGGTGTCGACGACGATGAGTGTGGGGCGGTTGGATTCTCTTAGCGCCGCCTGAATGGTTACGTCAACCATATCGAGGTCGTTAACATCGCTGATGTGCAGTACGTTCCAGTGCCAGGCTTGGAAACGCAACGCCACGTCATCGCTGAAAGCCAGCGACGTACTACCCTCGATGGTGATGTGATTGTTGTCGTAGAACCAGATCAGGTTGGAGAGGCCAAGATGCCCGGCGATTGACGCGGCTTCATTGCTTACGCCTTCCATCAAATCGCCGTCACCGCAAAAGGCATAAACGCGGTAGTCGAATAGATCGTGGCCGTCCTTGTTGAACTGCGAGGCCAGCCAGCGCTGAGCAATTGCCATGCCGACGGAATTGCTAACACCCTGGCCCAGCGGGCCAGTCGTGGCTTCCGCTCCCGGAACCAAGCCATATTCGGGATGTCCCGGAGTCTTGGATCCCCACTGCCGGAACTGCTTGATGTCGTCGAGCGAAAGGTCATAACCCGTCAGGTACAACATGGAGTAAAGCAGCATGCACGCGTGTCCATTGGAAAGAATGAAGCGGTCGCGGCCAGGCCAATGCGGATTTACTGGATTATGACGCAGGTAGCGGGTCCACAGCGTAAAGGCCAGCGGGGCCAGCGCCATCGGAGTTCCCGGATGCCCGCTGTTGGCCTTCTGCACAGCATCCATCGAAAGCGTACGAATGGTATTGATGCAGAGGCGGTTCAGCTGCCGCTGTTCGAGGGTTTCGTCGGCGAATCCGTCTTTAAGGCCCGCTGTGATGGAGGCCGCCAGCCCCTTCGCGGTCGCCTGTTCTTTGCCTGGTGCGGTGACATCCACTTGACTACTCACCCGTTGCCGCCTTTCTGGTACCTATGACAGTTTGTATTGCCGGTCCAACGTTAACCTGATAATTCGCCCCTTGCCATTCGCTCTGTAGCCGCCAGAAAAAAGTAAACCGCAACGGCGCCGTTTGCGAGGGAGCAACCTCGATGTCCGCGTAATCCGTTCCCACAGCAGTCGGGGTGGAAACTGTGTCCTTCACCGTCTTCCATTCGTTGTCACTCCAATGCAGCAAAAACGGAGAAGAGGCCTGCACGCGCAGCAGAGCTCCAGCGGGAACTGCGCGGACTTGCCGATTCATCTTCCAGACTTCGATCACCGGGCGTGGATTATCGTTGCGATATCGCTCCGCCACGGGCTCGATCAAATCAAATATCCGCTTATCCACAACCGAGCGCAATAATCTTACATACTCCGAATGCGCCCACATCAGGGGAATAGCAGATCCGGTCGCGCCACCGAAGGTCAAGAACTTGTCGGGCATGTCCGGACCATCCCAAATCTGTTCCGGAATAAGCCCGATGCCGGTGGTGAAATTCTCGATGGCGCGCAAGTAAAGATCAACATTGCGCCCCGCCGCCAGTTCGTAAGTGGCGCGCTCGCCCGTCAGCAGAGGCCAGGGGCGTCCTACGCCCCACTTGTCAAACGACTCGCCATCGTCGCGCTGCCCGTATCCGTCATGGTTGTAGCGCCTCCAGCACGGCCCCTTCGGGGTGTCCACCTTCAACACAGCATCTACAACTTTCAATGAGTCTTCAATGAGATGATCGCCCGCTTTACGGACGCCGAAGCGCACCAATTCGAGGAAGCCCGCATCGACGACTTGGTTGGCGGGATACCGGTAGCGATCTCCCGGACGCTGATTAGCCAGCACCAGTTCACCACCGTCGGGATCCTCATCGCCACGGTCGCCCTGCGAACTGTTGGCCGGATTGATGCGAATATAGTGCCGCGTGATGCCGGGCGCCAACGTTCCCTTTTCCGTGACGGTCCACTGCTCGACGTGCGACTCAAGGAAGTCGGCGTAGGTGCGAATAAATTCAGCACTGCCCTTGTCGCCGCGTTCCTCGATGAACTCGGCGGCACAGATCAGGGCGGCAATGTTGCTGGCCAGTGTGGACGGGGAATAACCCGCCGCTTCCTCCCAGCGTTCCTCGGACGTCGCTGGTCCTTCGCGAATGAGATAGCCGCAAGCGCGCACCACGGTGACATAGGGATCGAAGTTGCCGAGTGCGTTGGCTTTCCATAGTCGCCACGCCAAAATGATGGGAAAGGAAACTTCGTCGAGCTGTACACCGATCCAGAACGGACGGCCATCGATCCAGAAATTCTGATAGAAGCCGCCGTCCTCGCGCTGGGCGATGGCGAGATAAATCAGAGCGCGCAGCGGAGTCGCGGTGTCCCCTACGGCGAGCAGTGCGGTCGCGGCGTTTACCATGTCGCGCGTCCATACCAGGTGATAGCCGCCCAGATCGTCGTCGCCCCTATCTTCTCCCCAGGGTATGCTCAAGCTGGCGATCATGGCTCCGGGATAAACCTTGTCCTCATGGGCAAGCAGCAGGTTGACGCTGCGGGCGAACAGCGACGAATCGCGCTGGTCAAGTTTGTCCTTCAAGGCGAGGCGCTTGTTGGTGCGCTGCCACTGATCGAGGAAGTTCTTTAGAGCTACCTCGAACGGGATGCTCAGCGACTGAAACAGGGTGGCGCCAGCATGGTGGCCGGTATGGCCGAAACCGACGCCGAGGGTAAACTCCGTGCCGCGGGAGAGATCGATTTCAGCGGTGAGCGCGATATTGCCATCCAACGCGGCGTCGTATTCCCAATTCATTTCAAAGTTGTGTGCCAGGTCCGTCCAGCCGTCGTTCACGCCCACGTATCCGCACGACGCTTTGCAGAAATGCGCAGTGGCGGCAATCGCCAGGAAAGCATTTTCGCGATAGGCCATCAGGAACCTTCGTCCTCGCTCCTTCATTACCAGCCCGTTGTTGTGATAGCCGCCAATCTGCATGTGGGGGGCGCATAGGACATAGAGCTGCAGTCGTCCTTGCCATGCGGGCGCCACATTGAATTTTGTATGCACCAGCAGACAGCTCAGGTGCGGATCGCCGATGATCACCTTCTCAATGGAGTAGCGTCCATCCGGGTCCGTGTTGGTGACCTTGAAACCCAGGCCGAACGCGCCGAAGCAGTCCATGTGGGTTCCCATGTGCCGGCGCTCGTCGTGGAAGAACGTCTCGCCATCGGTGACCAGAAATTGCAGGTCGCGGATTTGCGGCGTGTCAATGGTGGGGTAATAGACTTCGGTGATTACCCCGCTGGCCATGGTGTACCAGACGCGACTGGAAACGGAGTACGCCGTTCCCACAGCGTCTTTAGCTCCTCGCGTCCAGCGAGGTACGATGCCCGGTCCGCCGGGCGCGGGATTCTTGCTGATCATAGTGTTTGGCATCTCCGGACCGCCATACATCGCGCTTAGTCCAATCGCTCGCAGTGTATCGCGAGCGTCAACTGTTCGTCGTGGCTCCCGGATTGTAAATAATTGTAAATATGAAATGAATGATGTCGTTAGGCAGGCCGATGGCGCCGTGTGCTTGCTATCATTACAACCCAGAAGGGCGCTTCCCAAAGTGCCTCGCTGGGGTAGAACCATTAGCCGGACTTCTTCGCAGAACGTTGTGACCCGGGATGCGCGCGCCGTTTCTTGCGCATCCAATCATCATTATGACCGTGTAATCGGCCGATGTTGTACTGTGACGATTGAAGCCGACACAACGGCATGGACAACTGCGAAGCTCCATGTACGGCGCGAGATCCCGCCACATTGTCGGAACCATTCAAGGCGTTTAAGGGAATGCTTATTGGAACAACCCGTGGGTGCGACCGGCCAGCGCTCCCGTGTCTCCCGTGCCCGCCAGTACGGCGAATGCAAACAAGTTTGACAAATGGAGGAGAGCAAAAGTGCGCATCGCAATCGGATCCGATCAAGCAGGCCATGCAGCAAAAGAGCGAATCGCGGCAAAGCTAGTCGAAGCAGGACATGTGGTGATGGATGCCAATTCGGCGGTCCAGCCGCACGGCCGTGCCGACTATGCCGAACAGGTAGCCATGTTGGTGCTGCGGCACAACGCGGAACGCGGCATTATCGTCACCAGCCGAGTCGTGGGAGCGTCAGTGGCCGCGAACCGGGTAGCGGGTATTCGGGCCGCCGCGTGCCATGACGCCTATTCGGCTTCCGTCGGCGCCAAGGCTGAAGGGATGAACGTGCTGGTGCTGGCTCTGCATTTGCTGGAGCAGGATCACGCACAGGAGGTAGTGGATGCGTACTTGGGGGCAACCCTCGCGCCAGTAGAGGTAGTGGGGGGGTTGCCGCCTCGCCGTTTACAGCGCGTGTTTGCCCACGTGCGCGAGAACATTACCCAAGAACTAGCGGTGGCGGAGTTGGCGCAGGTGGTGGGCATGAGCCAGTATTACTTCTCTAAGCTGTTCAAGTTGAGCACCGGCACCACGCCCCACCAATACGTTATGCGGCAGAGGGTGGAGCGCGCACAGGAATTATTGAGCCAGGGCCGAACACCGTTGGCCGAGATCGCCACCCATGTGGGTTTCGAAACCCAGAGCCACTTCACCAGCGTGTTTCGCCGGCTCTCCGGGGTCACTCCAAAGCACTATCGCGAGAGCCATCAGACAACTCCGCCGATGGACACGGTAGCACAGGAGCAGAACCAGGCCGCACAGCAGAAATCGGCGACCGCAGCATAGCGAGGGGCTAGTTTCTCGAGCCAACGCCGGTCATAATGACGGGTTGGAGGAGTGTCCGATGCAAAGCTTGCTGCGGCTGCGTGCGCTCATCGATCAGCTGCCCGTTCGCCTGACAAATCTGTCCGGCGATCAAATCCAACGCAAACCTTCGTCTTCGGAGTGGTCGCTCAAAGAAGAACTTGGGCATCTGCTGGACTCCGCTGCCAATAATCACCAGAGAATTGTTCGCGCCCAACTGGAGGACAATCCAGCTATGCCCGAATACGACGGCGACAAGTGGGTAGCACTACATCGCTATCAGGATCGGGACTGGTCTTCTTTGATTGCGATTTGGGTGGGACTCAATCGCCAACTGCTGGCTGCCGCCGAAGCAGTGCCAGAATCGGCATGGTCGAGGACTTGCATGATCGCCGATTCAGCGCCGCTGACGCTGCAGTTCGTTTTCGACGATTACGTGGACCACATGATGCACCATCTGCGCCACATGGGCGTCGAGGTGGACGACTTGGCCGCAGCCTCCGCCGGCGCGCCTTAGAGAAACTCTGAGCAAGTCGATTGTTCGGGCCTTCAGGCTGGCGTTCAAGATCGCCTACACATAAGGCTTGAGCGGTTGCGGTCGTTTCTGAATTACCGTACCGCTCAAGCGGCCTTGTTTGTTCCCAGTGAACGCGGCGCTGAACCTACATTATTCATGAGGACGTCGCGCTTTGAAGGGGCACGGCTTCAGTCGTGCCGTAAGCCGCTGTCCTTGTAATGGCTTTAGCCACTGAGGGACTTCGGTGTTTTAGACGAAGTGCGAGTTCCCTCAG
>PLQW01000071.1:0-2385 GCA_003160215.1 Acidobacteriaceae bacterium | reverse complement strand
CCCGTCACCGAAACGTACATCCAGATTGCAAAGGTGTACGGCGCGATGGCTTTGTGCCGTGCGAAATTGCCCTTCAGCGCACGAGCCAGAGTGACGAGGATGAACGGCACAACCACTACGGCCAGGATGGTATGCGAGATCAGGATGGTGAAATATGTCGGTCGCGACAGTCCTTGACCCTGGAAATGGGTGATGCCTGCCCGCAGCACGAGATGGTAGTAAAGGTACGAGATGAGGAACAGCGTGGAGGTGGCGAACGCCGCGATCATCACGCGCTTGTGGGCTTGGCGGCGGCCGCGCTTGATGAGATACAGACCAAAGCCAATCAAAACGGCGCTGCTGCCATTCAGGATGGCATTCAGGGCCGGATAAAAGGTTAGGTTTACGTGCATCAGGCCGCAGGCTTGGTGGTGCGACGGTTGGCCACCAGAAACGAGAAGGCGAACATGACCAAGGTGAACAGCGCCAGCACTGCAAAGTTGGCGCCAAGTGAAAGGCCAGTCGAAGCCGAACCGGGGAAGAGCAGCGAGCGCAACGCCTCCGTGCCGTAGGTCAACGGGTTGATGCGCATCAGCAGGCGAATCCAGATGGACGCGCCGGACAGCGGAAACAGCGACCCGGACAGCAGCCACAGCGGGATGAGAAACAGGTTGATCACGGCGTGAAACCCGGCGGTTGAATCCATGGGCCACGCGATGATGAAGCCCAGTGCGGTCAGCGAAAAGGCCACCAGGAAGATAGCCAGCACCGTCAGTCCGAAACTGGCGAGCGTGAAATGCACGCCCAACGCCGGAGCGAAGACCAGGAAAATGAGTCCTTGCGCCGTCGCCAATGTCGCGCCGCCGAGCACCTTGCCCAGCACGATGACGGAGCGGCTTACAGGCGCTACCAGGACGGAAAGCAGGAAACCTTCTTTGCGGTCTTCAATCACTGACATCATGGTGAAGATGGCTGTGAAGAGCACAATCATGATCAGAGCGCCGGGAAAAAAATAGTCGAGATAGTGCTGGCCGCCGGCCGTCCCATTGGAGCGAAAGGAAGTGCCGAAGCCCGAGCCAATCACAAGCCAGAAGAGCAGCGGCGAAGCGATGACGCCGACCACGCGGGCGCGCTGACGGTAGAAGCGCACAATTTCGCGCCACCATAGCGACCACGATGGCAGCACCCAACCGGCATTGACGGGCGAGGTGGTCGCGGGAAGGGCCGTAGTCTGAGTAGTTGTCATGAACCGATGCCTCCGTCGCCTTTATCCTCGGCGTCACCCTCTTCGGTCCAGAAGCGGTGACCGGTACGGCGGATGAATACATCTTCCAGGCTCGGTTTGTGTACGGAGACGCCTTCGATCTCGCCGGGGAAGGCCTCGACCACGTCGGTAACGAAGCGGTGTCCGGCCTCGATTTCCAGCCGCACCCGATGATCTAGCACCGTGGGATGTAATCCGAAGCGCTGCGCAATGCGCTGGGCCAGCGAGTCGGGCTGTTCCGAGTCCAGCAGAATGATGTCGCCGCCGATCTCGCTCTTCAATTCCGCGGGCGTGCCAAATGCGACGACGCTGCCGTTGGCATAAATCGCAAGACGATCGCAGCGCTCAGCTTCTTCCATCAGGTGCGTAGTGATCAGCACGGTTACGCGCTCTTCGTCACGCAGAATCTGGAGGTACTGCCAGAGATCGCGGCGCGCGCCGGGATCGAGACCAGTGGTGGGCTCGTCGAGCAGCAACACCGAGGGATGATGCAGCAGTCCCTTGGCTAGTTCGAGCCGCCGCTGCATGCCGCCGGAAAAGGTCTCCGCTTTTTCCTTGGCGCGGTCGGCGAGACCGACCCGGCCCAGCATTTCGCTGACGCGCTTCTTCAGTGCCGCGCCGCGCAAGCCGTAAACATGGCCGATCAGCATTAGGTTCTCTTCCGCCGACAGCTTGATGTCGATGCTCTTCTCCTGGAAGACGACGCCGATCGAGCGGCGCACCAGGGCAGGCTCGCGCGCCACATCGTGACCCATGATCAGGGCGCGTCCGCCCGAGGGCACCATCAGGGTCGAGAGAATGCGGAAGGTCGTGGTCTTGCCGCTGCCGTTAGGGCCGAGCAGTCCGAAGATTTCGGCGGCACGCACGTCGAAGGAAACCCCAGCCAGCGCTGTCCGCTCTCCGTACTGGTGGCGGAGATCCAGCAGTTGGATCACCGCCGCCGCAGTATCGCCAGCGTTCGTTGCGACTGCATGATCGATAGTTTCAGAAGTTGCCATGTAAGAAGCCACAGATGATTGTATTACGGCGGGAAGAGCGAGTGCGTTCAGCCGTCAGCCATCGGCTATCAGCCGTCAGCCAAGGCTGCTGCCCGACTGCAAACTAATCCCTGACCACTATCCCCTAGCCCGCATTATTCATGA
>PLQW01000273.1 GCA_003160215.1 Acidobacteriaceae bacterium | reverse complement strand
CGCCAAACCCGGGCGCTCGTAACGGCAATTTCATAATCACGATTCGATCTCTTTCGCCTACTGATGGGTCACCATAATTTGCGGTCCTCGATAATCGCCAAACGCAACCGCCACCTTTCGCGGGGAACTACGGTTCGATCACCAACTCTTCCTCCACAAATACTTTGTCTTCCATGCTGCTGCCGGTCAGAGCGAACGAATGAGTCAGTTGGGCTCTGCCATTCTCGACGCTGGTTATGACGTAGGAGCAGCCCAACCAATATGCCTCGTCGAGATCCATTCGCGACCAGNNAGACCAGCATGCGGGATGATCGGGATGAGAGTGATAAAAGCCGATAGTGTCGAGTCCGCGCGCGCGCGCGCCACGCTGGATATGCACCAACTCGCCAGGATCGATTTCATAACGGTCCTTCGCAGAGTCGGTCCGCGTGTTGCGGCAGCGCACGCTCGCGCCCACGATGCGGGTGTCACCATCGACCCTGCCCAATAGCACACCGCAGCACTCATACGGGTAAGTTTCTTCGCCGTGGCGACGAATCTCGTCATAATCGGGCTGGCGGAGTTTCAGCATAGCTTTGCCGCCCTTTTCTATCATGCCCACGCGGGATTTCTGGAGAAAACATTCCCTTTCGTGGCAGAGCAGCGGGACGGTTTGTGATTCTTGCCCCCCTCTTGACCTCACCGTAAGTTGCCGGTTGGCCGTGCAGTGTGCGACAGTGTGAATCTCTGGGGAATGCCGGCTCGCGAAAATTTTGTTTGCCGCCAAGGCAACGCAAGCGCGGTACTCCGGTATCGCATTCGATGCGAGAGCGACATTGCGACTCTGTTGAACGAGGGTAATTCTCGAAGGGTTATTGCTGAAGATGGCCAAGAAGATCAAGACGAAATCGTACGAGGACGCCGTTGCGTGGTTTCGCGGTCACGGATTCGACGTATTGGAAGCTCCAGGCACAAATAATCGTGTATTTCTGAAGAAGTACACCTGCTCGGCCGCAATCGAACGCACCGAAGATGGTGGCGTCAAGGTATTCGCCTATCCGGGATATCTCATGACTGGCGAGATCTCGAAACTCGTCGATCATGGCTATCAGAAGGTCTTGAAGACTACGAAAGCCGAGCATCCTGCCACGGCTGATCACCTCAAGGCGTTGCACCAGTTCACCGAGGAGCTGAAGGAAGGGATTGGCGCAATCAGCCTCTACAATGAAGGATTGGGCACCGTCAGCGAGTCATATATGTACGATCGCTTGCGCGGACGTGATCTGCCGGAAGCGGAACGGCCCAAGCGTGCGTGGCAGCGGGCAGGAGGTAAGCGCCCTGCATAGGTTCCCTCACTAGCCCACGACGTGTCCCGGCCCGTTCAGGTTGTAAGTTTCCCGCGAATAAACCAGCTCCGTTCGTGCAAACCCGCTGCTGAAATCCGCAATCCAAATACAAGGACTCGGCTACACTGCTGCGAGCGGAGGTGAAGACGATGAAGCTGGGTCTGATATGCGGGGTGGTCCTGCTNNTCTTGGGCAGGAGCAGGTTCACGGCGCTTCCACATCGGGCGCTGACTCGGCAATTCTAGCGCTCCTGCAGTCCCAGGCCGAAGCCTGGAACCGTCACGATCTGGAGCTCTTCATGAAAGGATACTGGCGGTCGCCAGATCTGACGTTTTTCTCCGGCACCACCGAGACGAAGGGCTGGGAACCAACCCTGGAGCGCTACCGTCGCAGCTACCAATCGCAGGGTCATGCCATGGGAACGCTATCGTTCAGCGACTTGCAGGTGCAGCTGCTAGGTGTCGATTCCGCGTTCGTGCGAGGACGATTTCAGCTCATCATGCCGGATGGCAAACAGCCGCATGGTGTGTTCACGCTTGTCTTTCGCAAGTTCCCCGAGGGCTGGCGGATCATTCACGATCACACCTGCGCGGAGTAGAGCGATTCCACAATTGGTGNNTATCCGCCCGTGCGGGTAGTGCGGGCCTTTAGGCCCGCGTAATAGGGGCAGGAAGAAAATCGCCAACTCACTCAATTCGCATCATCACGGCACCCGGCTACATCGAAAAACCTAGGCGGAGTCTCTCGCGGGTATAGAATTCAGTCGTCACCCAACGGGGTGTCAACAGTCCGTGTGACGAGGCCTTAATACAGGCGGTATCCGCAAGTTTCGGAACTGTACTGGAGGACATCGTGAGCATTACCACCGGCGACTTCCGCTCGAAGATTACTTCTTCCACTCTTCTCGAAAAGAAACAGCGCAAAGAACTCATCACTTGTCTGACCGCCTACGACTATCCCAGCGCGCGCCTTTTGGATGAGGCTGGAATCGACATGATCCTGGTGGGAGACTCTCTCGCCATGGTGATGCTGGGCTATGAAAATACCCTGCCCGTTACCATGCAGGAGATGCTGCACCATACGCGTGCGGTACGGCGCGGCGTCAAAAGGGCATTTCTGGTGGCCGACATGCCGTTCGCTTCATACCACGTCACGACGCGCGACGCTTTGCGCAACGCCGCTCGTTTTATCAAGGAGGCCGGGGCCGAGGCGGTAAAAATTGAGGGCGGCGAGAAGCGCTCCCGCCTGGTCGAGCACATGGTCGAGGCGGAGATTCCCGTGGTCGGCCACATCGGACTTACGCCGCAATCGCTGCACGCCATGGGCGGATACAAGGTGCAAGGCAAGACCCTGCAAGCAGTCGAGCAACTGATGCGCGATGCGATCGCCCTGGAACGCGCTGGCGCCTGTTGCGTCGTTCTCGAAGGCATCCCGCGCGAGGTTGCGGCCATGATCACGCGCGAACTGGAAGTCCCGACCATCGGCATCGGCGCCGGCCCTGAGTGCGATGGGCAGGTTCTGGTCTTCCACGATCTTCTGGGACTGACCTTTGCGCCGCCAGCCAAGTTCGTCCGTCGCTATGCGGACTTGGCATCCTTGATCGGCAATGCCGTGGTTGCTTTCAAGGACGACGTGAAGGCCGGAAGCTATCCGTCCGATGCCGAGTCCTATCACCTGCCCAAGGAGACGCTCTCGGCGTTGCAGGGAATTGCGGAACGCAAGCGAGCTGTGCAACTGTAGGAGTATGCGGCTGTCGTTGCGCGTCGCCATTTTGGTAGTCCTGGCACTGAACCTGGCCGCGGGTGCGGCCGGTCAGAAGACTGCTACACCCCCAGCGCCGCTCCATAAGCCTGTTCCCAGGAAGCGTTACTGCCAGCCTGATGGCGGGTTCTGCTTCAAGTATCCAAATTCATGGACCGTGCTGGGCGAAGTTTTCGATGGCAATGGCGTGGTAGTGGCGCCTCTTCAGAAGCTGGACAAGACACTTTGGGATGAAATCACGGTTGCGCTGATTGTGCCGCCGTCCGAGGGGGATGAAGAGCCAATGACCTTGGATAGCCTGATCGAGCAGGCGTCCAAGAGTATGCGCGAGGGCGGCCAGACCTTCGAAACCTTGCAGCGCCAGCAGCGGACCGTGGACCACAAACCGGCGCAGATGCTGAAGGTGCGCTATCGCGAGAAAGCGACCGATCATGACTGGGTCGAGGAGATGGTCTTTATTCAAGGCCCCGATGGCGAGATGTATTCGGTCGCCTTGAAATGCTCGCCGGAAAATCTGGCACGCCTGGAACCGGCATTTGCGGGCGTGCTGGAGAGCTGGGTGCTGCCCGAGCCGGAACCTCCGGCAGGAGCGGCCGAGGATGATACGCCCAAGCAGTCAACTCCACCTTCGAAGGCGCCGCCTAGGCACTAGATCAGATTCTGAGTTGGTGTATCCGGCTTGTACGGGTAGAGCGGGCCTTCAGTCCCGCCTCCAGGGGATCCGTACAATTCCTAGCTTCAGCCGCTGAGGTCAACGACCTCAGCGGCTGAAGCACTTTCTTCCCCGCCGGAACGCTTGCTCCCAGGATATAGTTACTCTCAAACTGCTATAAGGAAGCTATCCCGTGAAACGCATTGCAACCATCGCCGAAATGAAGGCAGCTTGCCGTCAGGTTGCCCGTACCGGCAAGACCCTGGGATTCGTGGCCACCATGGGCGCCCTGCATGAAGGCCATCTTTCGCTGGTGCGCGCGTCCGAGTCACGCTGCGATGTGACCGCCGTTTCCATCTTCGTTAATCCGCTGCAGTTCGGCCCTGCGGAAGATCTGGACAAGTATCCGCGTACCTTGGAGCGCGACGCTGCGCTGCTGGAGCAACTTGGCGCGGACTTTCTGTTCATGCCTGGAGTGGAGGAAATGTATCCCCAAGGTGCGCAGACCTATGTGCTGGTAGAGGACCTGAGTAACAGGCTCGACGGCGCATCCCGTCCGGGACATTTCCGTGGCGTGGCGACTGTGGTGACGAAACTGTTCGAAATCGTCCGCCCCAACTTCGCCTTCTTCGGCCAGAAAGATGCCGCACAGGTAGCAGTGCTTCGCAAGTTAGTGAACGACCTTGACATGGACGTAGAGATCGTCGTCTGTCCCATCGTGCGTGAGAAAGACGGCCTGGCGATGAGTTCTCGCAACGCCTACCTGACGTCCGAGCAGCGGCAGCAGGCGCTGGTGTTGCATCGGTCGTTGCTTCGGGTGCAGACAGCCGTGGAGCAGGGCGAGCACGACTCCGCAAAGCTGATCGAGATTGGCAAACAGGCGATAACGGAAGAGGCACGGGCGCGGCTGGACTACTTTGCCATCGTCGACCCCGACACGCTTGACTCGGTTGCAGATGTGTCGCGGGGCGCGCTGGTGGCCGTCGCGGCTTATGTGGGTGCAACCCGGCTGATCGACAACATCCTGGTCACAGCTTCGCCACAGTGAGGGGCTTTTCCTCGTTTAGCCCGGTGTCAGAGTTGCTGTGGGCCCGCACTCCCCGTGCAAGTGGATACACCAATCTGGAACTGCCGTAAAGCTGGATCCCTTCAAGGCATGGCTCTAAACCTTCGACGGCATGAGCGACGCATCGGCAACTGCGCCGAGCGGGTGCCGACGGTCGTTGTTGGGATTTCTCCAGTTCACCTGCGGCATGAACAACGCTGAATCGATCCGGTCGCGGTATTCGATCGCGATATTGATCAGCGAATCCAGGAGAGCGTCGGAAAGCAAATGGGGCTGGAGACCAAGGTCCGCGAGCTTTGAATTCTTCGCATTGTAGTAATGCGCTTCCGCCTCAACCCGGGGATCGGGCAAATGGTCGATCTCGACCTTCAATGCAAGTTTTCCCGCCGCGACTTGCACCATCTGGGCGAGTTCCAGAATTGAGAATTGCTCAGTGAACTGGTTGAAGACACGGAATTCGCCCCGCTCGGCGGGATGCATGCAGGCGATCTCGACGCAACGAATGGTGTCGCGAATATCCAGAAATCCGCGCGTCTGTCCTCCCTTGCCGTAGACCGTCAGCGGGTGCCCGACCGCCGCTTCCGCGCAGAACCGGTTCAGGGCCGTACCGAAGACCTCGTCGTAATCGAAACGGTTAATGAGGGCTTCATCGAGAGCGGTTTCGTCCGATGTCGTGCCGTACACGACGCCCTGATTCAGGTCGGTCGCCCGCAGGCGCCACGCCTTGCAAGCGAACATGATGTTATTGCTGTCGTGCACTTTTGAAAGATGATAGAAGGAGCCAGCCTGCTTCGGATAAGGAAGTACGTCGCGGCGCCCGTTGTGTTCAATCGTTATGTAGCCCTCTTCAATGTCGATGTTGGGAGTGCCGTACTCCCCCATCGTTCCCAGTTTTATCAGATGGCACTCGGGCTGGAACTCTCGCAGAGCGAACAGCAAATTTAGCGTGCCGGCAACATTGTTGACCTGGGTAAACACGGCGTGCCGACGGTCAATCATGGAGTACGGCGCCGACCGCTGCTCGGCAAAGTGGACGACCGCTTCCGGCTCAAATTCCTTGATGGCCAGAACCAGGGATTCGTAGTCGGTCATGTCACCGACGAAAAGTTCGATTGTGTTCCCTGTGAGTTGCTTCCAGACTTTCAGACGTTCCGGGAGAGAACGGATCGGCGTCAGAGTCTGCACTCCAAGCTCGTAGTCCCATTGTCTGCGGGCGAAACTGTCGAAAATAGCAACCGAGTGCCCCTTCTTGGATAAATAGAGAGCGGTTGCCCAACCACAATAACCGTCGCCCCCGAGTACGGCAATTCTCATGATGCGTTCTCCTCCACCGGCATTTCCTTCGAGATAGACCTTGAATAATCCGAACGATCGCGTACACCCTGCGACCCGACACTTGCTGGAGTTAACTCTTTAACTTTACCAAAGATCGGGAAAACCGGCGATTTGTCGCTTGCTGCCGGCGGAAGCCACATCCACGGCAATTCGTGCTTTGAAGGGCGCACCTTCTTCAGCCCACGAGGAACCTGCGTTTCGGATCTTTTCAGCAAGCTCTTCCGCCGTCAGGCGCGCAGCCTCGCTCGACCGGCCATGCTTGATCGCGGCAGTTTCCGGCAATCTCGAACCCGGTAGTGGCTGATTCGTCGCCACGAACTTGCCGCCGCTTACGGCAACGACATTCAGCTTCGCGCGTCCTACCAGGCTCTCCAGCCGCGGCAACTGAGACTGAAACGCCACCAGGTAGCACCGCTCCTGCGTCAGCCACAGGTTCCTGAATTCCGCATCGTCAAGGAAAACGTCGGGTGCACCGGGAGCGCTGGCACCGTACACAAAGTTCCCCAAGACAAGCCCATTCAAAAGGAGTGCTGGCCGGTTGGTGTAAAAGAAAACCGACGAGAAGGCATAGTAGTGTCTGTCTACGATCAGCTTGCCCTCGGGCGATCGCAGCAGCGCTTCCGCCAACGGACGGGAGGACAAATAGGGATCAAAGACAATCAAGGCCAGGCGAGCAGCTTGGAAAAACAACACCATCATGAGCGCAGCCGCAAGGAAAGCCCGCTGACCGGTGGTTCGAAGAGTCCCCAACGCCCCGATCAAAAAGGCAAGCGCCGCGGCGAAGAGAGGGATGCGGAGATAGGCGAACGATTCGAGCGTCAGGTCTTCCATGTGCCCGAGCGAGAGGTGATACGCATTGGGATGGGCGGTGAGCGCGGTGAAAATGTCTCCCGGGGTGGGCACCCCACGTACGAGGAACAGGATAGCCAGGGCCGCCAGGGCTGCGCATCCAGCGGCGACCGACAGCACCCGTGTTCCCCTTCGCACCCAATCGCCGCCCGTAGCCATCGCCGAACCCAGCAACAAAGCGAATGCCGGATAGCAAGGCATGGAGTAATACTCCTGCGTGGTGGAGAAGGTAAAAAAGACGAGCACGAAGCCAATCCAGCACAGTGCAAGTAAGCGCACCTGTCCAGCGCGGTCCGTTGGCTTGTACGAAAGCCTTGCAACTGCGGGAAGATAAACGCTCCACGGGAACAGCCAGATCAGGTGGAACAGCCAGAAGTAGAGGCGAGGTACCGTGTCGTAATCGCGTGGATAGCGCAGATTAAGGAAGCGGAGCAGTTGCTCGTTGATGAAGAAGAACCACAGAAATCCGTGGTACTCGCCCGGTAGACTTCGCAGGTCGAATGCGAAATAGGGCGGGTTCCGCAACGTCGCCAGAATGTGCCAGGGTGCGGCAATCAAAAGGATGATCGCTATCCCGCTAATCGGATGAAGCCGCTTCCAGGTCCTAGCGGAAAATAGCTGATGGGTCAGGAACAGATAAATGACGCCTGCAGCTAAAGGGAACAGCACTCCGATCAGGCTTTTCAGAGGTAGCCCTGTTCCCAGACTGGCGGCCAGAACATAAGCCCAAGCGCGGGGATGGGGTTCCTCGTCGTCAAGTGCTCGGAGCAACGCCCACATTGCCAGAGCGACCGTGAATGTCAGAATGACGTCGGGAATCAAGATGCGCGTAAAGAGGAACAGTCCGATGCAGGTTGCCATGCACAGGCCCGCGTAGAAACCGGCGCGTTTCCCGAATGCCCAAACGCCAAAAGCGGCAGTCAACCAGGAGAGCCCGATCGAGAAAAGCGCAATTGGAATTCGTGCGGCCCAATCATGCGCGCCGAAGAGCTTATACGAGACTGCCATCATCCAGTAAACCAGAGGCGGCTTTTCCAGGTAGGCGATACCATCCAGACGAGCCGTTACCCAGTCACCCGAGGTGATCATGTTGCGCGCGATTTGCGCTTGAACAGCATCCACGTCGTCCATCAGCGACGGAGGAGAGAGGATTCCGCTCAGATATACGATTCCCGCGATCAGCAGAACAGCTAGATAAATGTGCCGATTCCCGCGGGCTCCAACGACTGGGCTGCTCGGGAGGAGATGGGTGCCTGAATCCGCCACTTTTTCATCCATAAAAACAGGATCATTAAACCCCATAAGTGATAGCCGACATTGATTCGTTTTTCCAAATGATCACGTAGATAGTTTTCGACCGCACCAGAATGGAAAATCTCAGGATGATCGGAGAGTCCGGCATGCAACGTATCAACTACGAGCGATCGGAGGGGACCACGGACCCATTCGTGCGCCGGAATGTCGAAGCCAATTTTCTTCCTCTGCAGGATAGACGGCGGCAGCTTGTCCCGCATCAGCTCCTTCAATAGAAACTTCTGCTGCGAGCCCCGAATCTTAAGCGATGCCGGCAACGTCGCGGCAAATTCGACGATACGGTCATCCAGAAATGGCGGGCGCAACTCGACGGCATGGGCCATGCTCATGCGGTCCGATTTGACCAGGATGTCGTCCGGTAGGTAATACTTCTGATCGAACCACAAGTAAGCGCCCAGGTCGTCCTTCTGGTCGCTCAGCATCGCTCGCAGCTCGCCGAGGATTCGATCGAGTGCGCCCGGAAGTTCCATCGCCACCAGAGAGCGTTTCTCCGCGCCGGAAAAAGTACCATTCCAATAGACATGAGCGCGCTCCGCCGACATCAGGCTGCCTTCGAGTAACCGCTTGAGCTTGTATTCGAAGCTTATTTTCTCGTTCGAAACCGGCCACAAGCGCAACGCAGCCAGTGCCAGTCGAATAGCGCGGGGCGGGAGTTTTCGCACATAGCCAGCTAACGTATTCGCCCTATAAGTTAGATACCCACCAAACAATTCGTCGGCGCCTTCTCCACTCAGCGCGACTGTTGTTCGGGTTTTGCAGAGTTTGGAAAGAAACCAGACCGGCAGCGCTCCGGCATCCGCACTCGGTTCATCCGAGTAATAAGCGAATTCCTCGATGGCGCCTTGCAGATCCAGTTCAGGATTGAGGTCCAGTTCCTCGTGCTCTGTCCCATATTCTTCGACCATCCCCTGGATATAGCTGGATTCGTCGAAACTGCGTCCTCGAAACGAAATCGAGAAAGTCTTCAGCCGGGAGGTCGATGCCCGCGAGGCATAATGCAGGATCGTCGAAGAATCGATGCCGCCGCTCAGCCACACACCCAAAGGGACGTCTGAAATGAGGTGCTCGCGAACCGACTGCTGTAGAAGAGAGTCGAGTTCCTCGCGGGCCGATTCCAGGCTGCGCTGTTCGGGCACCTGCTCGGGCAATCGCCAGAACGCATCCCTGTTTACCTTCCCGTCTAGCCACTCCAACCACTCTCCGGGCAAAAGCTTTTCGATTCCGTCCACCAGCGTCCAGGGCGCGGGGACGTAGTTCAACGACAGATAACAATCCAAGCCGGCAAGGCTTAGGCGGCGATCGATCTCTGGATGTGCGAGGATGGCCTTCAGCTCCGACCCAAAAAACATGTCCTCGCCGCGATGCGCGATGTAGAGCGGCTTGATGCCCACACGATCGCGCGCCAACACCAGCCGCCGAGTGGAATTTGTCCAAAGCGCCACGGCGAACATGCCGCGTAATCTGCGGAAGCACTGCGTGTCCCATTCGAGGAAGGCGCGAAGGACCGTCTCCGTATCGCAGTGCGTGTGAAATCGATGGCCAAGCTTTTCCAACTCGGCGCGGACTTCGAGGTGGTTGTAGATTTCCCCATTGAACACGACGACAGTGTTGCCATCTTCCGTCGCGATGGGCTGATCGCCGTGCTCGAGATCGATAATTTTCAGGCGTGTGGCGCCCATCGAGCAAACGGGGGATTGGTAAACACCAAGCTGATCCGGTCCCCGGTGGATCAAGGTAGAGGTGGCGTTCCGAATGCGGTCCGGAGGTGGAGACCAATGTTTATGAGTAAAACCGACAATGCCGCACAAATCGATCAGTCCCTCGATGCCGAATTCGTCAGCCTACCGCGACTCGCCGTCTTGAGCAAGGTGAGGGGCGACCCGACAATGCGGCTCAGCAATTTTCATCTCCCATGGCGATGGGAATCCTGCAAAGAACAGCTACTCTAGGATAGCATCTTAGGATTTCGAGAATGACAGCCGGTTGGCTCGATTTCCGAGTCCTGTAGCGCCGCGCGATTCCGCGGCGGGGTGGTTGTACACTTCGGTTGGCCGCTCCGATATGCGTACGCGTTTGCTGCCCCCCAGCCGGGCGTTCATTGATATACCATGAAGATTATGCCTCTCTGCATTTGGAGCGACTGACCACGGCCAATGGAATCTCCCAGGCGACTGCATCTCAAAACCTTTATCTTGATCTTAATCATGGTGCTTGCCGGTCCTTTAGGCAACGTTCTGCTGGGCAAGGCCATGAAGCAAGTGGGACCGGTGCACCCCTGGCCGCCCGCGGAACTGCTGCACGTCTTCATTCGCGTTTTCACCTCTGGCACGATCTGGCTCGGAATTGGTTCCCAGCTGGTGTTTTTCGCAGCCTATATGATCGTTCTGTCGTGGGCTGATTATAGCTACGTGCAGCCAGCCTCTTCTATTGCCTACGCTGTAGTTGCGCTATTGGCCTCGACGTGGTTGGGCGAAGTCGTCCCTCCATTACGATGGGTTGGCATCGCGGTCATTTGTCTCGGGGTGTTCCTCGTCGGCCACACCCATCCCAGTACCACGGAGAATGGCTAGTGGTATCTGAATTCACCTTCTTTTTCTTCATCGTTGTCTTCGGAACGACGGGCGAGATGTTCATGTCGCGCGCCATGAAGGAGACAGGCGAAGTGAAAGACTTCAGGCCGGTGGCGCTCATCGAGTCGATCTTCCGCGCTTTACGCGTTCGGTGGATGTGGTTCGGGGTCGGGATGATGGCCATCGGGTTTTTCTCCCTGCTTGCCGTGCTTTCCTTTGAAAATGTAAGCTTTGTGGTACCGGTGACGGCCCTGAGCTACGTCGTAGGCGCGTTGGGAGGCAGGTTTTTCCTCGGAGAACGTGTCAGCTTGCAACGTTGGACCGGTATTCTTCTGGTTTGTGCCGGGGTAACGTTAGTGCTCATCGGCAGGAGTTAGCGGTTTATGCCGCAATCGGCGAAACCACCCTCAACCTCATGGGTCGCGCGCCCCAAGAGCACGTTGATCTTTCGGGAGATTCTCTCGATCGCCGTGGATTCGTTTCGCGCCGACAAAGTGCGTGCCACCATGACCGCCCTGGGAATGGTAATCGGCACTTTCTCGCTGGTGCTGGTCGTTACCATCGCGCTGACGGGAAAACAGTACGTTCTAAATGAAATCCAGAACATTGGCGCCAATCTCATCTGGGCCGAATACGCAGGGTCGGCAAATGCGGGCGCGAGCGCCGGCACGGCGGATTATCTAACCGTGAACGACATGTTAGCTGTGGAACAGCAGGTGCCAGGCGTGCAAGAAGCGTCGCCAGTGCTCAATCTGCATGAACCGATACTGGTTGGCAACGGCAAGCAACGTGACATGTTGATCCTGGGTGTGGACCCGGAATACATAAGTGTGCGCCGCATCGTCGTGAGTTCAGGCAGGTTTTTCGATCGACAAGACTCCCAATCCCACCACAAGGTCGCCCTGGTCACGGAAGACTTTGCCGCCCGGCAATACGGCGGAATCGAGTTCGCGGCGGGACACGAAATCGACATCCAAGGACTGCCGTTCGTTGTGATCGGCGCCTTTCGCGAGGGCGTGGAGACGTTTGGCCAGTCGGAGATACAGGACGACACGGTCCTTATTCCATATTCCGTGGCGCGTTATTTGACAGATACGAACGCCGTCAACCAGATTTATTTTTCCATGTCGGATGCCGGCAGCGTTCCCCGTGCCTCGCAACGAATTCTCGCGGTGCTAAAGGCGCGGCATCGAGCTGAATCGGTTTATAACGTTGGCGATCTCACCCAGGTGCTTGGCCTGGTGGCGAAAACGGCGAATGCATTTACCATCATTCTCTTGCTGTTTGCAACCATCACTCTGGTTGCCGGTGGAGTAGGGATCATGAACATCATGCTGGCCACCGTGAGCGCCCGTATTCGAGAAATCGGCATTCGCAAAGCGGTTGGAGCGACGCGCCGCGAAATCCAGATGCAATTCCTTTCTGAAGCGGTAATGATCTCATTGATCGGCGGGACCATCGGCACTTTGGCCGGGCTGGCGCTCCCGTTTTCCCTCCGGATCTTCACCCAGTACCGGCTGCCGGTATCGGCGCTTTCCGCGCTGATCGCAATGCTAGTCTCCTGCCTGATCGGTATCACCTTCGGTACCCTGCCAGCCAAGAATGCCGCGAGATTAGATCCGGTGGAGTCTCTAAGATACGAATGAGATGAGACGTAAGATATTTTGGTTGGCGTGAAGTTGCTACTTGCCGCTATTGCTCCCGGGCAATGACGGAGTAATCCTTTGACTAGCCAGGCCCTACTGCAGGTGCATCCGTCGTAACAGGTCCTGAAAGCGAGGGTCGGGGCGGATGGAATCATAATCGCGATTGACCCTGAGGTACACCAGGGCGGCGGCGCGCTGATCGTAGGCCTTGTTTAGCCAGCTGAAAGCTTCGTCATTTCTGCCCAAGGCTGTGTAAGTTGCGGCAATCTCCATCGGAGGCATGTACTGCCTGGTGGCAAGCTGTAGCAGCTCATTCAGAATTTTTGTGGCCTGGTCTTTGTGTCCAGCAGCGGCGTAGGAGCGCGCCAGGAACGCCTTGGCCACCGGATCTCCGTGCGATAGCTCCACCCCACGCGTGAATTCCGCTGTGGCCTCATCATGCCGGCCCCTGTACTCATAGGCCAACCCGAGTACTCGATGCGCCAGGAGGAAGTTGGGATCCATTTCAATCGCTTTGCGGGCGCTTTGAATCGCGCGATCATAATCCCGCGCCATCAGGTAGGTCCAGCCCATGTGCTCGTTCATCACCGTGTCGGAAGGCGATAACTCCAGCGCACGCCTGGCTTCGGCCATCGCTTCGTCAGTTCGTCCCAAGGCCATCAACTCGTGCGAGTACCAATGGTGAGCATTGTCGTAACCCGGGTTCAAAGCGATGGCACGCTTAAATTCCTGCTCGGCTCCGGCCCAATCCCAATCGTAGGTGAATCTGATGTAACCCAGAGAAGCGTGAGCCTCGGCCAAGCTGTTATCGATTGCCAGGGCTTTCGCCGCGGCCGCCTCCGCTTTGGGCATGGCCTCACGAGGAGGAAGAATGATATATCCGTAAGAGCCCGCGAGCGTGTAGGAGTCGGCCAACCCTGCATACGCGATCGCATAATTGGGATCGGCCGCGATCGCCTGCTGAAAATAATCAAGGCTCTTCTTGACACCGTCCACGGTCCGCTTGTTCCAGAAGAAGCGGCCCTTCATGTAAAGCTGGTAGGCCTCGTTGTTGACCGTGAACGGCCGCAGCAGTTGCCGCTGCTCGTCGCCGCTCAGGTTGATGGTGAGCGCGTTCGCAACCTTTTGCGAAATCGAATCCTCTACGGTGAACATATCGGTGAACTTCTCGTCGAACTCGTCACCCCACAGAAGCTCGCCGTCGGCAACCCGCAGGAGCCGCACCGTGACTCTCGTTCGATCTCCCGAACGCTGAACGCTGCCTTCCAGCACCGACTGCACCGCCAATTGCCGGCCCGCGGCGATGGGATCGTCGGCCGTAGCGTACTTGCGCACCGCACCCACCGGCCGGACGATGATCTTATGCAGGTTGCTCAAGCGCGTAATGAGCGCATCGGTCATTCCCAGTCCGAGGTACTCGTCCTCGGGCGTCGGATCGAGAGGACGAAACGGCAGGATCGCGATCGACCGCTCGGACGCACTGACCGTCGTAGATTTCGACTTCCAGTGCGACCAGTAATAGAACAGACCCAACACCAGCGCGACACATGCGACTGTCATCAGCAGGACTCGGGTGGCCGAGGTCTTCCATCTCAGGCTTGGCGGTAGCTGCGGGGGTGTCGCATGGGCGGGAGCAGGAGCCGGGGACGTTGCTGCCGCCGCTGGGGATTGAAGAGCCGGCGAGGCCGCGGCGCTGGCGCCAGGCAAGGCCGAAACCGCGACCGGCCGAAGCATTACAGCTTCATTACTTTTTTGTGAACCAGGTTTCGGTGCGCTGATTATTGGTTCGTCAGGATCCTCGCATTCGGTCACGGCGGCGTTGAAGCGATAACCCTTACGAGGGACAGTCTCGATGTAAGGCTGGCCGTCGGACATACTGCCCAACGTCTTCCGCAGTAACGAAATATTTACGGTGATATTCGTCTCTTCGACGAAGCTGTCAGGCCAAATCGCCTCCATCAGGACGTCACGCTTCACCAGGTGACCGCTGTTCTGTACCAGGTGGAGCAAGATGTCAAAAGCCTTGGGGGCAAGCGGCAGAGGGGTCTGGTCCCGCAGTAGCAAGTGCTCTGCCGGATACAGCCGGAAGTCCCCAAAGCGAAAGCACTTCGTTTTCAAGACGATAACCCGCTATCACCAGTCCAAGAAACTCTTTAGAAGTTCTCGAGAACTCGGAAGAGCCGTTCCTCAGTATTGTGCACCCGATGCACACAGAGGCCGGCGATGCTCGAATGACTTGATGAGATCGCCGGTCGGACGAGTGGCTATTTTAGCTCACTCCGTGCCAGCAAGAGTCCGATGTTTCAGGCCGTTGCAAATAGCTGCGGCAATTTCAAATTCGAAGAAAACCGCCTCGAGGCCAATAAGTCACCTATCGAGCCAAACCGGAGTACAGTGCATCACGGATAATACCCATCACGGTATACTGCCCGTTCGGCCCGAAGTGGACGTCAGAATTTCCGTCCAGAATATTGGCCAAGCCCCAACCAGTCACCTCTACCAGCGGCGTCCACATATCGACCAGCATCACATTGTTCGGAAATAGCTGCGGAACACCGTTTGCGACGAGTATATTCGATGGGCGGGTTTCTAATCTAAAGCCGGTTCTCGTCGATTCCGGGAACGCGGGGCTGGAGTGTACTTCTTGGTGTGAGCCCCCGCATCTATGCGGGGGAAGTAGCGCTTCAGCGCTCCGCGAAAAGGTTCGAGTTTGATTATGCGCTTTAGCTCTGGCCTCGGGAAATCCTGCGGCTAAAAGCCCATTCTAAGAGCGAACGCTTTTCCGTTGGACTAGAGTCCAGCCCCCCTGCTGAAGCAGTGGGCTTCTACCAAAAGTCTTCCACAGAGTTTTTCAGCAGCCTGTGAAGGCCCGCACTACTCAATCAGAGTTCAGCATTTTCCGTAGCCTGTATAGGGTTCCCTTGGCTCCTCGCTGCTCGGGACGACATCCAAATTACCTACGCCCATGCCTGCCCTGAAAGCACTCGAAGGGCCCGCGTTGGAACTGGCTAATCGCTAACAGCTAACTGCTAACTTACCCTTTGTTTCCGCTAGTTCCGTGCATCTTGGCGCGCTCAATCAACATCTGCACCTGCTCCCTCTGCGGATAATCGGGATTGGTCTGCAAAAGTTTTTCCCAGGCTACGATCGCGCCTTTGGGATCTTTCTTCCCCTGCCACTTGACGATCCCGAGGTTAAACAGCGCAGTCGCCTGATTTGGCCGGATGGTCAGCACTTTTTCAAAGGTTGCGATGGCCTTGTCGGCATTGCCGGTGTACCAGTAAGCGGTGCCGAGGTCAGTGCGGACGTCGGCGTTCTCAGGTTGAAGGCCGACAGCTTTTTCGTAGTACTCGATCGCTTGCGGGTAAGCCTGGCTGTCGTAATACAGGTTTCCCAGCTTTACCACCGTGTCAAAGTCGCCAGGGTTGGTCTTCAGTTGAGCCAGCAGCGGCTCGGATGCCTTCGCCACCATTTCCGGCGATGGGGCCTGCTGCTGTTGCCCGCTTCCGATACCGGGCAACTGCGCAGAGCCCATTGGGGCGTTGCCCATTCCGGTGGGAGCGGAAGCGGCTTGCGTGTTTTCGCCGGCAGTTGAAACCGGGGCCGATCCGCGGGCAAAGTAGCCTACCGCAATTCCGATGGCCAAGGTGATCACCGCCAGCGCGTAAGCCTGCACGTTGCTGAAGGCCAGGTTATTCTTGCCGTCGTTGTTCTGTACAGCTTGAGGCATGTGTCGTGGACTCCTTGTAGCGGTTAGTGGCAGTTAGCAGTTAGCAGTTAGCAGTTAGCACTTGGCACTTGGCATTTGGCACTTAGCGCTTGGCATTTGGCCGAACAGTTCAGCTTCCAAACCTGCAAATGCCAAAGGCCCTTCACTGATGTCGTTCTTTACTAAGAGGCGGTTTTGCTAAATTCTAAATGCCAACTGCTACCTGCTAATTCTTCGCGCCGGCGGCAGCCCGTGAGGGCTGTTCAAGGTGAAACAGGCGTCCCACCGCTGCGGTCAGCACGTCCTGTTCATTCCTCTCCGGAAGTTCTTTCAATTCACGGGCGAGGGAACTGGCAATTCGTTGCGTAATATGTATTGTGAGGGCTGTGAGGGCCTGGTCCTGGTCTTCCGTGAAAGGTCCAAATTCCTCGCGAAGCGTTTCCAATTCCTGCCGGCAAAGTTCATCGAGGTGTTGACGCAGGGCGACGATGGTCGGGACCACTCGCTCCGCCATCAGTTTGCGGCCAAAGCCCTGCACTTCCGCCTGCACAATCTTTTCCGCAGCTTCGGCGGCGGCTTGTCGTCCCACCGCGTTGCGTTTCACCACGTGCTCTAGGTCGTCCATATCGAAAAGATGAATGCCTTCCACTTCCCGCACGCCAGGATCGATGTCGCGTGGCACCGCGATGTCAATCATGACCATGGGGGCGTGGCGCCGTTGCCGGGCAATCTCCTGGGCTTCCTGACGGCTGAGGATGCAGTGTGGGCAAGCCGTCGAGCTCACAACAATGTCCGCCGTCTTCAGATGCTGCAAACGATCGTCGAATGAAACCGGCGTGGCGCCCATCTTCTGCGCTAACTCTTCGGCACGAGCCAGGGTGCGGTTCATCACCTTCACGTGGCTGGCGCCGGCCTTCATCAGGCAGTGCGCGGCGAGTTCGCTCATCTTGCCAGCGCCGATCAGCAATACTTCACGCCCTGCGAGTTCTCCCAAGACGCTTTTTGAAAGTTCCACGGTAGCGTAGGGTATCGAAACTGCCGATGAGCCGATCGTAGTTTCCGTCCTGGCCCGCTTGGAGACGGTGAGCGCCTTCTGCATGACCGCGTCGAGAAATCGTCCGGTCGTGCCTGCCTCCTGCGCTAGCGCCCAGGCTTGCTTCACCTGCCCCGTAATTTCTGGTTCGCCCAGCACCATGGAATCGAGACCCGAAGTCACGCGGAGGATATGGGTGAGCGCCACGTCATCCATCAGGCGATAAAAGTGCGACCACTCGCACAGCTTGATTTGGTATTCCTGGGTCAGAAACCGTAACACGGAATTGGCTGCCGTAGGGACGTCGCTGGCCCACAGAATGAACTCGGTGCGATTGCAGGTGGTCACCACCATCACCTCTTCGACGCCTTCCGAGCGCACCAATTGATTGAGCGCGTCGTAGCGGCGCGCCTCGCTGATCCAGAAACGCTCGCGAACGGCTACGGGGGACGTTCGGAAGTTCAGGCCAATCACTGCCAGCGTCGGTTCCACGGCGGACCTCTCTTGCAGAAAGCGGTTTCGCTTTGGTAAAGGCACAATGGATGCCAAACCAGACAAGGCATTCTGGCGAAGGCTAAGTCGCTTAAAATACAGAGGATTAGGGGCCGGGGGAACGATATCGACGCGGGCGTCACCGCGGCTTGCTTTGCGGCATATCACCCGCTCAGAGTGTTTTCCCCCTCCTGCTCCCACGGAAAGGGTATGGCGAAACCCATCTTCGGGGAGTACAGTACAGTTGCCGTTATTTAGCGGCATTTTTTGCTTTTTTACGATCCCCTCACGGGGTGGTTTGGTGAAGGAGACGAAGACCTAAGATGAAGAAGATGAGACTCTCGCAACGCATCGCTCTGTTCTGCTTGATAACCGCCCTGGCTCTGCCTTCCCTAGCTTCGGCCCAGGCGAAGGGCCAGGACACTTTCAAAGCTAAGTGCGCTATGTGTCACGGCGCCGATGGTAGCGGCGCCACATCCATGGGCAAGTCGATGGGGTTGAAGGATATGGGCAGCGCTGCTGTCCAGGGCATCTCCGATGCCGACCTGACGGCCGCTATCACTAACGGCAAAGGCAAGATGCCAGCCTACAAAGGCAAGTTGACCGATGCCCAGATCAGCGATCTGGTTTCGTATATTCGCACTCTGAAGAAGTAATTCCACGCTTACTAACGACCCACTGGTCGGCGGCTCCCTGAGGAGTCGCCGATGTTTTTTGCTTTGAAGAGGAGCACTTTTAGGGTGCGCCGTTAGCCTTTTTTTTTGTCATCACGAGCGGGCTAACAGGGGTCCCCAACGAGCGCCGTTTTTGCGCTTGTTGGGGTAAAGTTCAGCTCGCGGGGGATCTGCTTTTCAGGCTTTTTCAACAGCTCTTCGGCCGCTGACGTGCTTTCGGTCCCGCGAAAAAATCCCCTACCGCCGCGGCTGCTCCATCGTCTATCCCAGAGTTATACTTCCTAGCTGTAAGCAGATTTAACCGATTAACATCCGTGAATTGGTTTCATCTTCGGGTGGACAACCGCAGCGATGGAGGCACGATGAAAGACGATCCTAGGCGTAAGCCCGAAACCACCTCGGGGGTTTCGCGTCGCGATTTCATGAAGATTTCGGGTGTCGGCGTTGCCCTTCCATGGGTACTGGGCCCGAAGGTGGTCGAAGCCGCTGGTGAGCAAGTTGCCGTCCACGGACCGGGCAAGGTCCCGATCGCGCTCACCGTCAACGGCAAGAAGCTGAGCGCGCAGTTGGAGCCGCGGGTCACGCTGCTGGACGCGCTGCGCGACAACTTCGATTTGACCGGGGCCAAGCGCGTTTGCGACCGCGGTGTCTGCGGGGCCTGCACGGTGTTGATGGACGGCAAAACCGTCTACGCGTGCGCCGTGCTCGCGATCGATGCGCAAGGGAAGAACATTACTACCATCGAAGGTCTCGCTGAAGGTGACGCGCTAACTCCGGTCATGCAGGCCTTCGTCGCGCACGATGCCCAGCAGTGCGGATTCTGTACACCGGGATTCATTGTTGCGACAACTCATTTCCTCGAACAGCACCCGAATCCCACTGCGGAAGATATTCGCCGCGGACTGAGCGGCAATTACTGCCGCTGTGGTACCTACAACGGGATTCGCGCCGTCGCTTTGGCCACCAAGCCGGAGGGGAGAGCGTCATGAGCGAGTACAAGTGGCCCGATCCTGCAACCCGTCCGCTGCTGGGCAAGCGCATTTCGCGAGTTGACGGTCCGGTGAAAGTTTCCGGCCGTGCGAAATACACCTATGACTACAACCCGACGGGCTTGCTTGCGGGAAAGATCCTTCGCTGCCCTTACGCCCACGCGCGCATCGCCAGCATTGACAGCAGCGCAGCCGAGAAGATGGCAGGCGTAAGAGCAGTCAAAGTATTGCAGCCGCCGGGAACCGAGATTTTCTGGGCGGGCGATGAAGTGGTCGCGCTTGCGGCGGTAGACGAATCAACCGCCGAGGATGCAATCCGCGCGATTAAGGTGCAGTATGAGGTGCTGCCCCACTTTGTCTCCGACGCGGAACCGCCGCAGAATATCGCCGTCAATGACGGACCGATCAGCCGTGACGACTTTGAAGACATGGAGGACAACCAAGTCCCGGATGAGCAGGTGATCGCGGCCATCAAGGCGAATGGGATCAGCTTCAAACCCGACGACAAGTATCTGAAGGATGCACAGGCGTCCGGCGTCGATCCCAAGGTTGTGGAGGCGTTGCGCTCCGCCAAGTACGCGGAGGCGAAAACTTCACGCTCGCCTTACAAGAAAACGGCGGTGCAGACGCAAGGCGATGCCGACAAAGCGTTCGCGGCGGCGGCAGCCGTTTCCGAAGGTCTCTACGGAGCTTCCTGCATTACCCACTGCTGCCTTGAGACTCACGGCATGGCATCGGAATGGCCTACCGACAAGGACCTTCTGGTGCACGTTTCCACGCAAAACCTTTCTGGCATTGCCCCCCAAGTTTCAGAGCCGCTCGGCATTCCGGCGGGAAATATTCAAGTGTTGCAGCAGTACATTGGCGGCGGATTCGGCAGCAAGTTCAGCCCTGATCGCTGGGGCATCGCCACCGCGCAACTCTCGAAAGCCGCTGGCGGCAAGCCCGTGAAGATCATGCTGGAGCGTGACTCGGAGCAGGAAGTTGCGGGCATGCGTCCGTCGGGCTTCGCGCGCGTCAAGGTAGCCGCCGACAAAGATGGCAAACTCGTGGCATGGGAATCGCGATCCTGGGGAACGGGCGGAGTTGGCGGCGGTGGCACGCCTCCACTTCCGTACATCTTCGAAATTCCCAACCAGCGCAAGCAGAACATCGCCATCGCCACCAACCAGGGAAGTGCGCGTGCGTGGCGTGCGCCGAACCATCCTCAGGCTGCGGCCATCACGATGACGGCGATCGAAGATCTCGCGGCGAAAATGAATATCGATCCGCTGGACTTCATCACCCGCAACCTGGAGCTGACGGGTTCGCGCGAAAAAATCTATCGCGATGAACTTCCCATTGCGGCGGAGTTAATGGAATGGAAAAAGAACTGGCGCCCGCGCGGCGATAAAGCCGAAGGGCCGATCAAGCGCGGACTCGGACTCTCGCTGCACACCTGGGGTGGCCGCGGACACAACAGCGATTGCGATCTCACCATTTATCCCGATGGGTCGGTCGAAATCAAGATGGCCACCCAGGACCTCGGCACCANNGATTCGGCACCGGGTGCCGCACCATCATCATGATCGTCGCTGCCGACACGCTGGGCATTCCACTCGACAAGGTCAAGCTGCTGATCGGGGACAGCCGGTATCCTGTGTCGGGCGCCAGCGGCGGCAGCACAACATCGGGAGGTGTGACATCTTCCACGCGACGCGCTGCCGTGGATGCCCGCGATCAGCTCTTCGCCAAAGTTGCTCCCGCATTGAAGGCGAACCCGGAAGAATTGGAGGCCGTGAATGCAACCGTGCGGGTGAAGAGCGACCCCAGCCACAGCCTCTCGTGGAAGGAAGCGTGTGCGAAGATCGGCGCCATGCCGATGACGATTCGCGGCAAGAATCCCGACAAGTCGAAGCCGCCGGACTTGACCAACAGCGGCGTCGGCGGCGTGCAGATGGCCGACGTCTCCGTGGACACGGAAACCGGCATCGTGCGCGTGAACAAAATGGTGGCGGTGCAGGATTGCGGTCTGGTGGTGGACGTGAAGACTGCCGAGAGCCAGGTGCGGGGTGCTCTCATCATGGGCATCAGCTACGCGCTCTACGAGGAGAAGATTCTCGATCCTGTCACCGGGCGCATGTTGAACCCGAACATGGAGTTCTATCGACTGGCGGGCATCGCCGATGTAGGCGAACTGAAGGTGCACATGATGACCGGCAAAGGTTACGACGAGCGCG
>PLQW01000152.1 GCA_003160215.1 Acidobacteriaceae bacterium | reverse complement strand
GGTGTGGACACCGTCAAGCAGGCGGAGATGTTCGCCGCCATCCGCGAGATCTACAGCATTCCGCGTGACGAGAACCGCAAGCTCCGCGATTACCCGACGTTGGCCCACGTCATCCGGTTCGTGTACGAGAAGCGACCGGATCTGGCCGTTGCGGCTACTTTGTCGCCGAAGACTGCGGAGATACCCGCAGCCGTACCGAGTCCCGTCGCAACCCAACCAATCCCACAAGTGCCGGCGGTGGCATCACCGACAAATGGCGCTGGCGAGTCGGTGAAGGAACGCATCCTTGCGTTAATGGCGGAAAAGACCGGCTATCCAATAGATATGCTGGATGTCGATCTTGATCTGGAAGCAGACCTTGGTGTGGACACTGTCAAGCAGGCGGAGATGTTCGCCGCCATTCGTGAGATCTACAGCATCCCTCGCGACGAGAACCGCAAGCTACGCGATTACCCCACGTTGGCGCATGTGATTCGGTTCGTGTATGAGAAGCGCCCCGACCTGGCCGAGGTCATTCAGCCCGCGGCGAGTGCGAGCAAACCACCCTCGGCTGAGCCGATTCCAGTCACAACCGAACCGACCCCGCCGACGCCAGCGGTGACATCTTTTGGAAACGGCACTGCCGAATCCGTGAAAGAACGCATCCTCGCGTTAATGGCGGAAAAGACCGGCTATCCAATAGATATGCTGGATGTCGATCTTGATCTGGAAGCGGACCTTGGTGTTGACACCGTCAAGCAGGCGGAGATGTTCGCCGCCATCCGCGAGATCTACAGCATTCCGCGTGACGAGAACCGCAAGCTGCGCGATTACCCGACGCTGGCCCATGTGATCCGCTTCGTGTATGAGAAGCGGCCCGACTTGGCTGGCACAGTTCCCTCGTCGCCAGCCATCACCGAACCAACCGCTCTTGAGCCAGCAACTGCCACAGCCCCCGCGGTCACGGCTGACTCCATTAAGGAGAAAGTGCTGGACATTGTGGCCGAGAAGACGGGCTATCCCAAGGACATGTTGGACCTGGATCTTGATCTGGAAGCGGACCTCGGCATAGACACCGTCAAGCAAGCAGAGATGTTCGCCGCCATCCGCGCGGCGTATAGCATCCCACGCGATGAGAACCTCAAGCTGCGCGACTTTCCGACCTTGGCCCACGTCATTCAATTCGCACAAAACGGGCAGCGGGCAGCAGCGCCCGCAGCAAATGTCGCTGCTACCCCTGCATCTGTAGCGGTCACGCCCACGCGTCCGCCAGTCGCCAGCTTCGATGCGGCAAATCGCATTCCACGTCGCGTACCGGTGCCCAACTTGCGGCCACCGCTCAGGGTGTGTAAGCCCACCGGTGTGACGCTGGCCCGCGGGAACCGCGTGGTAGTTATGCCCGACAAACGTGGAGTGGCGCAAGCGCTGGCGCAACGGCTGGAGATGCTGGGTATCGAAGTCCTATGGATCAAGGACGCGCCGAACGCCGACACGCTGGGCAATCTCCTGAAAGGCTGGCTGACCGCCGGCCCGGTGCAAGGAATCTACTGGCTGTCCGCGCTGGACAATGAGGGAAATCTTGCCGACATGGATCTTGCGTCCTGGCACGAGGCCCTTTGGGTTCGCGCGAAATCGCTTTACACCACCATGCGTGTTCTATACGACCAGGTTGCGCAGCCGGGCACATTCCTCGTGTCGGCGACACAACTGGGCGGGCAACACGGTTACGATGAGGCCGGAGCCGTCGCGCCGCTGGGCGGCGCGGTGACAGGCTTCACCAAAACGTATAAGCGGGAACGGCTGGACGCCGTTGTCAAAGCGGTCGATTTCGAATCAGATCGCAATACGTCAGAACTCGCGGATATCCTGATTGAGGAAACCCTGCGCGACCCCGGCGCGATAGAGATCGGCTACAAGGACGGGCAGCGCTGGACGGTTGCACTGCAAGAACAGTCTGCGGCCGACGGACAGCCCGGTCTGAAACTGAACAGCGATACCGTCTTTCTGATCACCGGCGCAGCGGGAAGTATCGTCTCGGCTATTACCGCCGATTTGGCAGCGGCCTCTGGTGGCACGTTCTACCTCCTCGATCTGGTTCCTGAACCCGACCCGAACAACTCGGACCTCAAGCGCTTTGTGAGCGACAAAGAAGGTCTGAAGCGCGATCTGTTCGCGCGCATCCAGGCTAGCGGCCAGCGGGCTACGCCGGCGCTGGTGGAAAAGGAGTTAGCGGGGCTGGAGCGAGCTCAGGCCGCAAGGAGCGCAATCGACGCTGTGCACGCGGCCGGAGGCACGGCGCACTACTTCGGCATCAACCTAACGGATGCGGATGGCGTGGCCAAGATCATCAACCAGGTGCGCGAGCGCAGCGGTCGGATTGACGTTCTGCTGCACGCTGCGGGAATAGAGCGCAGCCATTTCCTGCCGGACAAGGACCCGCGCGAGTTCGACCTGGTATTTGACGTCAAGAGCGACGGCTGGTTCAATCTCCTGCACTCAATCGGCGACATGCCCCTTGGGGCGACGGTGGCATTCAGCTCGGTCGCAGGACGCTTCGGCAACGGAGGACAGACGGATTACAGTTCCGCTAACGATCTGTTGTGCAAGATCACGTCGAGCTTCCGCACGACCCGGCCGGGTACGCGCGGCATCGTCATCGACTGGTCGGCGTGGGGCGGCATCGGCATGGCTACGCGCGGCTCCATCCCGAAAATGATGGAACTAGCGGGCATCGATATGATTCCGCCTGAAGCGGGCATTCCTTGGATTCGCCGCGAACTCACCTCGGGAGGGACGCGCAGTGAGGTTGTAGTCGGTCAGCGTCTCGGCGTTCTGCTGAGCGAGTGGGACACGACCGGTGGGCTCGACACTGACACCCTTGCGGCGGTCGCCGAGAAGCGGACACCGGTTCAAGGCCCAATGATCGGCAAGATTACAGGAATGGGTTTGTACAGTGGCCTGACGATGGAAACGACGCTCGACCCGAAGGTCCAACCGTTCTTATACGATCATCGGATCGACGGCACGCCAGTGCTGCCCGGCGTCATGGGAATCGAGGCGTTCGCAGAAGCCGCCCAATGCGTGCATCCCGGCTGGCATGTAAAGGCGGTAGAAGAGGTAAATTTCCTGGCGCCGTTCAAGTTCTACCGCGATGAGCCGCGGATCGTGACGATCCAAGCCGTGTACTACCCACAAGGTGACAGGTTGCTTGCGGATTGCCGATTGATTGGCCGGCGCATGCTACCCAATCACTCGGAGCCGCAAGAAACCATTCACTTCACGGCCCGTGTGCGGCTGACGGAACAACTGCCAGAAGCAGTGATCCGGAAGGCCCTGGTAACTTCGTCCGACGCCATCATAGACGCCGCCGAAATTTATCGCGTTTATTTCCACGGACCAGCTTACCAAGTTCTGGAGCGGGCTTGGTGGGATGGAAAGCGGATGATCGGATTGATGGCAGGAGGCTTACCCTGCAACCACCAGCCGTGCGACCAGCCGACGCTTATGGCGCCACGGCTGATCGAGCTTTGCTTCCAGACCGCCGGGCTCTGGGAAATGAGTGCGCAAAACCGGTTTGGTCTGCCACAGGACGTTCATCAAGTTTCCTTGTTGCGTGCGCCGGCCCTGGCTGAAAGCCAGTTGTACGCCGTCGTCACTCCCAATCCGGACCAAGGAACCTTCGATGCGGAGGTTGTGGACACGAAAGGGAATTGCTACGTGCAGCTAAGCGGCTACCGTACGGCAGCGCTGCCAAACAGTGTCGATGCCGAGCCCTTTAAAGTACTGCACACCGTCATGGCGTAACGAACGTAACTTGGTCAGCCTGGCGATCGGTGGATCGGAGAATTTATGCAGCACGAATTTCAACGCGTGGCCATCGTCAACCGCGGTGAGGCCGCGATGCGTTTCATCCACGCGGCGCGCGAGTTCAATCAAGAGTACGGCACATCGTTATGTACCATCGCGCTCTACACCGAGCCTGATCGCCACGCTATGTTCGTCTGTGAGGCAGACGAAGCGGTCTCTCTCGGCGCCGCGCTGCTCAAGGACCCGGCCACCGGTCAATCCAAGAGCAGTTACGTGGATTATGACGTGCTCGAGCGGGCGTTGACGACAGCGCGCGCGGAGGCGGTCTGGGTGGGATGGGGTTTTGTCGCCGAGCACCCGGGGTTCGCGGACCTTTGCCGCAAGCTCGGTATCGTGTTCATCGGCCCGGATGGCGACGTTATGCGACGGCTGGGCGACAAGATCAGCTCAAAACTTCTGGCCGAGCAAGCACAGATACCGGTAGCGCCTTGGAGCGGCGGGCCGGTGGAGACGCTCGCCGACGCTCAGCATCATGCGGAGCGCCTGGGCTATCCGCTTCTCATTAAGGCCACGGCAGGAGGCGGCGGTCATGGGATTCGTCGCGTGAACTCCGCAGACCAGCTTGCCAACGCCTTTGAAGGCGCCCGCGCCGAGGCGTTTAAGTCCTTCGGCAATGCCACGGTTTTCATGGAGCAACTGGTTTTGGCGGCGCGCCACGTCGAGGTGCAAGTCATCGCCGATCATTACGGGACCACGTGGGCCGTCGGGGTGCGTGACTGCACCATTCAGCGCCGCCACCAGAAAGTCCTCGAAGAAGCGCCCTCGCCCGCACTCACTTCGCTGCAAGATCAGGCGCTACGAGAGGCGGCGGTGCGCTTGAGCCAAGCGGCGGGATATCACAACGCCGGCACCGTCGAATTCCTGTACCAACCGGAAAGCCACCGCTTCTCGTTTATGGAGATGAATACCCGGTTGCAAGTCGAACATCCAGTGACCGAATGCACGACCGGGTGCGACCTGGTCAAGCTCCAGATTCACGTCGCACGCGGCGGTCGCCTGGAAGGAGAGCCGCCCCGGACCACCGGTCACGCCATCGAAGTGCGGCTGAATGCCGAAGATCCGGGAAACGGTTTCGCTCCGGCTCCCGGTACGATTGAGCGGTTCAGGCTGGCGACCGGCCCGGGGGTGCGCATTGACACCGGTGTAGCGGTAGGCGATGCCATCCCGCCGGAGTTCGACTCCATGATCGCCAAGATCATCGCCTATGGGCAAAACCGAAGGGAAGCACTTTCGAGGCTACAACGGGTGCTACGCGAGAGCGTCGTCGTCATCCAGGGCGGAGCCAGTAACAAGGCGTTCCTGCTGGACTTGCTGAACCGCCCCGAGGTACAGCGCGCGGAAGTAGATATCGGATGGCTGGACCGTCTGGCGGCGAACGACGGGCATTGTTCCAGACGTTACGCCGATGTGGCCCTGGTGCAGGCGGCGATAGAAGCCTACTCCGCCGAGTTGGCGGTGGAGCAGACGCAGTTCTATGCGTCAGCCGTCCGCGGGCGACCACACGTTCGGAATGAACTGGGCCGGACGGTGGAACTACGCTATCGAGGACATTGCTACTCTCTCAGGATTTGTTGCCTCGGCCCCCACCAGTACCGTGTAGAAGTGGATGGCTCGCGCATCGAAGCCCTCATCCACCCTCTGGGCCGGTTTGAGTATTGGCTTACTGCCTTCGGGCGGCGCTTCCACGTCGTCTCCGTGGTGCAAGGAGTAAATTCCCGGATCGAGGTGGACGGCGTGTCGCACTCGATTGATCGGGATGACGGCGGAATGGTGCACGCGCCGGGGCCGTCGGTAGTCGTTTCCATTGCCGTGAAACCGGGCGACACGGTTTCGGTTGGGGACACCCTGGCTGTGCTGGAAGCCATGAAAATGGAGATGGCGGTCGTCGCCCCATTTTCCGGAAAAGTCCGGCAGGTGATGGCGATACCCCACGTGCAGGTAGACGCCGGAGTTCCACTGATGCAAATTGAAGCCATCGCGGATGACCGGACGTTGGCAACAACGGAGCGGGTGGTATTTGGCGAGTCGCGCACTGCGAACGAACCCGGGCAGGACAACGGACCTCGCTGGCGCCAGGACCTGGAAGAACTGCGTCATCTCCTGCTGGGCTTCGATGCCGACCCGACCCAGACGGCGCGGCTGTTCGCGCAATGGAGCCAGTTCAATGAAGCTCCAGCGGACAGCGACGACATAAGACGCCGCGAAGATGAGGTCCTCAATATTTTTGTGGACATATGCTCTTTGTTTCGCCGGAAGCCGGGCGTGCACGATCCCGCCAGCGGTGAAGCGCCCAGCACCGAAGCCTACCTCTTTTCCTACTCGCGCATGCTCGAAACGCACGGCGAGGGACTTCCGCCTGCGTTTATGGAGGCGCTCCGCCGCACTCTAGCTCACTATGGCGTACAGACGCTGGACCGCTCGCCCGAACTGGAAGAGAGTTTGCTCTGGATCTACAAGTCGCACCAACGGGTGGAGCGGCAGGTGGCGCCTATTCTGGCGTTGCTGGAACGGCGCCTGGCACGCGTCGACGTTCTGGCACCGCACGCGGACGAGTCGTTCCGTTCCCTGCTTGACCAGATCATTGCCATCACCCGCGGGTCCTTTCCCTCCGTCAGCGACCTCGCCCGCGAACTGCGCTATCGCTGCTTCGAGCAGGCGCTGTTTGAGCAGGCACGTAAACAGATCTACGCCCAAGCCGAAGATCACCTCGCCTATCTCGCCGCCAATCCGCAGGCCGCGGACCGGCGCGAGAGAGTAAATGCGTTGATCGAATGTCCGCAACCGCTGGCGAGCTTCTTCTCCGGCCGCTTTACCGCCGCCGATCATGGCTTGCGTCAATTGATGTTGCAAATAATGACGTCTCGATATTATCGCGGACAATCGCTCGTAAACTTTCGCACCATGCCTGTGAACGGGCACTGCAGTATATCGGCGGAATACGTGCAGGAGGGAAAACGCGTCCACGTCTTCGCCGCGCATGCCGCGTATCAACGGCTCTCGGAAGCGGCACGGGCGATGTGCCCTTGCCTGGAGGAAGTGCCGGCGGGGGATGACATTGTCATCGATCTGTACCTGTGGAATTCCGGTTGGCTGGCCGATCCGGAGGTCACGCAGCAAGAGGTTAACTCCGGACTCAACCAGGCTCGCTTTCCTCGGCCTATTCAGCGCATCGTAGTGGCAGTCTCTGGGCCAGGTTGCGGTGAGGGCATAGGCGGCATGCAACACTTCACGTATCAGCCCTCTGCGAATACTTATGAAGAGGAAAAGCTCTTCCGCGGAGTGCATCCGATGATGGCCGAACGGCTACATCTGTGGCGCTTGAAGAACTTTACCGTTGAGCGGCTGCCGTCGGTTGAAGATGTTTACCTCCTGCATGCCAAGGCGAACGAAAATCCTAAAGATGAGCGGCTGTTTGCGGCTGCGGAAGTGCGTGATTTGACGCCCGTGCGCGACGGGACCGGCCGCATTGTGCAACTGCCGCACTTGGAGCGCATGTTCGCGGAAACAGTAGCAGGCATCCGGCTGTTTCAGTCGCGGCGCGATCCGCGGGAGCGGCTCTATTGGAATCGGATCTTCCTCTACGTTTGGCCGGTGTTCGATCTCAAGCCGGATGAACTCAACGACATCGCTCACAAACTGGCCCTGTCGACAGACGGCTTGGGATTGGAACAAGTGGTGGTCCAGGCCCGTGTGCCCAATCCGCAGACCGGAGAGCTACGCGATACGGTGATACGCATTTCGGCTCCCGGCGATGCCGGTTTGCTTATGACCTTCCGGCCGCTCAGCACCTTACAACTGATGAAACCGCTGACCGAGTACAACCAGAAGGTTGTCCGGATGCGCCGGCGGGGACTCATTTATCCCTACGAAATCATCAGAATGCTAACGCCCGACCGGGAGGACACTCGGGCCGAATTCCCCCACGGTGAGTTTACCGAGTACGATCTTAACCCCGAGGGCCGACTGGTACCGGTTAATCGTCCGCCTGGGCAAAACAAATCCAACATCATCGTTGGCGTCATCCGCAACTTCACCGCCAAGTATCCCGAGGGCATGACACGAGTGTTGCTGCTGGGAGATCCGAGCAAGGACTTGGGCGCGCTCGCCGAAGCCGAATGCCGGCTCATCCTCACGGCCCTGGATCTCGCCGAAGAGATGGGCGTGCCGCTTGAGTGGTTTCCCATCTCGGCCGGGGCGAAGATCTCGATGGAGAGCGGCGTGGAAAACATGGATTGGATTGCCCGCGTCCTACGTCGCTTGGTCGAGTTTACGCAGGCAGGCGGCGAAGTGAATCTGGTGATCAACGGGATCAACGTCGGGGCGCAGCCCTACTGGAACGCCGAGGCGACCATGCTCATGCATACCCGCGGCATTTTGATCATGACCCCGAAAGCGGCAATGGTGCTCACCGGCAAGCGTGCCCTGGATTACTCGGGCAGCGTGTCGGCCGAGGACAACGAAGGGATTGGCGGATACGACCGCATCATGGGTATCAATGGCCAGGCGCAGTATTGGGCACGAGACATCGATCAAGCCTGCCACATCCTCTTGCGCCATTATGAGCATACCTACGTAGTGCCAGGCGAGCGATTTCCGCGGCGGGCCGCCACCAGCGATCCCATCGACCGGGATGTGCAGGCGTATCCACACGGTGACGGCCATGAGAACGGCTTCGCTCGAGTGGGCGAGATCTTCTCGGACGACACCAACGCCGGGCGGAAGAAATCTTTCGACATTCGCACCGTGATGAGGGCCGTAGTAGACCAGGACCATCATCCACTGGAACGCTGGCCCGGCATGCGAGGCGCCGAGATTGCGGTGGTCTGGGACGCCCATCTCGGAGGTTATCCCGTTTGCCTCATCGGCATCGAATCCAAGCAGGTGCCGCGGTTAGGATTTGTCCCGGCAGATGGACCCGACCAATGGTGCGCCGGTACGCTGTTTCCCCTCTCCTCCAAGAAGGTGGCGAGAGCGATCAACGCCGCCAGCAACAATCGACCGGTAGTTCTGCTGGCGAATCTGTCGGGGTTTGACGGATCGCCAGAGTCGATGCGCAAGCTGCAGCTTGAGTACGGCGCCCAGATCGGGCGCGCCGTGGTGAACTTCAAAGGCCCCATCATCTTTTGCGTTATCTCCCGCTACCACGGGGGCGCGTACGTAGTTTTCTCGCGGGCGCTGAACGAACAGCTCGAGGTGGTGGCGTTGGAGGGAACTTATGCTTCCGTTATTGGTGGCGCGCCGGCGGCGGCCGTCGTGTTTGCCAGCGAAGTCGACGCCCGGGCCCGCAAAGATGAACGCCTGGAGGCGCTGACCCAAGCGATGGCCAAGGCCGACGGCAAGGAGAAAAGCCGGCTGCGCGCTCAATGGAACGAACTCTTCAAAATCGTACACTCCGAGAAGCTGGGCGAGATGGCTGTGGAGTTCGATCGCGTGCATAGCGTGCATCGGGCGCTCAGAGTAGGTGCGCTGCATCATATTCTTCCGCCCGCAAGTCTTCGCCCCTACCTCATCGATGCGGTCGAACGCGGTATGAGAGTGACGGAGCAGTCCATAGCCAAGAAGCTACACGTCAAACATCCGATCCAAAAAGAGGTCAACGTCGAGGAAATACTCATGGTTTCTCCCGTCGGGCAGGCATGATGGACGTGTATTGGCTGGAGCAGACCGAAGCCGACCTGCCAGCGGAGAATGACTGGTTGAGCGCCAGCGAAGTGACCCGCCTTAGTGGCATGCGTTTTGCCAAACGCCACGCCGACTGGCGGCTGGGACGCTGGACCGCGAAATGTGCGCTGGCGGCTTATCTGGGCCTGCATAGTCACCCGCCCGAGCTTGCCGACATAGACATACGCCCGGCGCCATCCGGCGCGCCAGAAGTCTTTATCGCGAACCAACCTGCGGGAATCGCCATTTCGCTCAGCCACCGTGCTGGCGTGGCCGCTTGCGCCGTCACCTTGTCCGGGGCGGACCTGGGTTGTGATTTGGAAATCATGGAGCCGCGTAGTGACGCATTCATTGCCGATTACTTCGCGACTGAAGAGCAACAGTTGATTCAGCGGACGTCCGCGGCTGACTGTTCCCAGCTTTTGGCGCTGCTCTGGAGCGCAAAGGAAAGCGCCCTGAAAGCGCTGCGCACCGGGCTTCGACTCGATACTCGTAGCGTAATAGTCAGTCCCGCCACTTTGTCGGGGCAGGGAAACGAAGACGGGTGCGCAAGAGATCCTGCTCTCGCGTTTCAGTCGTCATACGGACTCAATAGCTGGCAACCTCTGCAAGCGGTTTGTGAGGGTGGGCAAGTCTTTCATGGCTGGTGGCAACATACAGGTGACCTGTTGCGGAGCATGGTCGCCTCCCCGCCTCCGGCCCCGCCGATTTTCTTAGAGACCCCGGCTCATTCTGCCCAGCATGCTTCCTAGCTAGGGCGACTTCAGCCTGAAGGCTGGCTCTATCCGGTCACCGCCAACTCTGAAACTGGCAAGGGGGCCACTAATTGCAGCTGCTGTGATGAAGATATGGTTACAACGTGACGCACGGCACAGACATGGATGCGCAGCCATGAGATAGATGGGATGACCGGTGCGAATGCCGGTCCATCGTCGAGCGAAACGGTCAACAGGGCCCAACCATCGCGATGCATCTTCGAAGGAGATTGTCTTATGAAACCGGATGGATCCTCAGCGGCATATCTTCGCTATGGCCGGACCCTGGTTAAGTCCGGAGTGTCGGGCCTGCGTAGCGGCCAAGCATCCCATCTTCAGGGACAACCACTTTCCCAAGCGCTGACCCAATCGGCGCGTGCATCGTTAAGTCTGGCTACCGTTGGAGCTTGTGCCGGTCTCCTGCGGTTCTACGTGAGGGGCCGTCGCGGTCGCGTTCCAAAGACTATTGCCTGGAGCGCGATAGGCAGCGCCATCGGATTTTGCGCTGGATTCGCCTGGAAAACTCGTGAACTCACCGCCAGCATGGGCCGCTCCTCCCTGAAGCAGATGGGCGTGGTTCGCGATGAACACTGGCTCCAGCGCCATCCGATTGATTATGCATAGAAAGCGCTAATTGCCGAGCCGCGATAGCACGCAGGAAATACAACCGAAGACGAATCGCTCCGCCTAGTGGCGGTGGATCGTAGTAGACCTTACTGGAGAGGAATTCGTGGCAGCCGCAGGGTGACGCTGGCGTTTTTTGCCCCATCCTGGATTCGCCACCTTGTCAATCAGGGTCCTGCCGCCTCATGTCATCGGTCCAGCCGGAGTTTCTGTAATTGGTCTGCCTGCAACTTCCCGATTTACAATGTGTTTACTGTCCAAGTGGTTTACATTCTCAAGGTAGACCGTCGGCGCTGTTTCGCCGCGCGAATGGAACATTTGATTGCAGGAGGATTGCACGGATACGAACGCCTGGGGTCGTGCTCAATCACCTGATCGTTCTAGCTCGCCCCAAGGCTGCTGCACTTTGGCTTAACCTCTATGCGCCCACGGCATTTCCGGATCAGCATTCTGGTGGCGACGACGCTGTTGCTGCTCGTAGCCTCAGTCGCGGGACAAACCCCAGCGCTGATCACGCTTGATCAGGCGATTGGCTTGGCGCTCGCTCATAACCACTCGCTCAAGGCAACGCGTACGCTTATTCTTCAGAACCAGGCCCAGGAAATCACCGCCAATCTTCGTCCCAATCCAACTCTTCTTTTCGATTCCCAGTTCGTTCCCATTTTTGATCCCAATAATTTCAGCGCGGACGCTCTGAACCAGATCCAGCAGTTCGACATTGGAATCGGATATCTGTTTGAGCGTGGCCACAAACGGCAGCGCCGCTTGCAGGCGGCACAGGACCAAACGTCCGTTACCCGCGCGCAAGTCACGGATGCCGAGCGCACTCTGACATTTAATGTGGCGCAGCAGTTCATCGCGGTCTTGTTGGCGGAATCGACCCTGCAGTTTGCACTCCAGGACCTGAAGAGCTTTCAGCAGACGGTCGATATCGGCCAGACCCAGTACCAAGCGGGCTACATCAGTGAAGGCGATTATCTCAAGATCAAACTGCAATTGCTGCAGTTTCAAACCGACGTCTCCTCCGCCCGCCTGGCAAGAGTGCAGGCACTGATTGCTTTGCGGGTAGCGCTTGGCTATGACGCAGTCCCGGCCAATTACGATGTGGTTGGCGATTTATCGTATGAGTCCGTTAAGGCCAAGCTGGAGGACTTGCAGACAAGGGCATTGCAGGAACGCCCTGATTTTCGGGCCGCCGAATTGGGGGTGACCGCCGCCCAAAGCCAGATCTTGCTGGCGGAAGCCAATGGCAGACGCGATGTGAACGGTTCCGTCGACTATACCCACACTGCGGGCATAAATAGCGCTTCGTTCTTCGTGAATTTCGATTTGCCCATCTTCAACCGCAATCAGGGCGAGATCGCACGCACTCGCTATGCTCTTACGCAAACTCAGGAGCTGCAGGCGTCGGCCAGCGACGCCGTGCTGTCGGATGTTAGCGATGCCTACGAAGCGCTCCGAAGTAACGAAGAAGTGGTACAACTTTATGCTTCGGGATACTTGAAGCAGGCCCAGGACTCGCGTGACATCAGTGAGTATGCTTATAAGCGTGGCGCCGCTAGCCTGCTGGACTTTCTCGATGCGGAACGCAGTTACCGGGCCACTCAATTGGCTTATCGCCAGGCACTGTCTTCCTACATGACTGCGCTCGAGCAACTGAAGGAAGCTGTGGGAACAAGGAACCTTCCGTGAAGATATCCAAAGATCGCTGGCGCGGCGTGGCGGCATTGACCGTTGCCTCTGCGATCACGCTGGGGTTGATCGGGTGTCATGGCGCCGGGTCCGATGCAAGCGGACAGAACCACTCCGCGAACCATTCAAACACCGCCGAATTATTCACCGTTCCGCAGGAGCAGATGTCGCACGTGCAAGTGCTGACGGTCGAACCCACAACTCTGGAGCGGATCTTACGCTTAACGGGCGCCGTGGCCTACAACAGCTTTCATACGACCCCGGTGATTACCCAGGTCAGCGGGCCGGTCAGCCGGATCGTGGTCGTTCCCGGGCAGAGGGTGACGCCGGCCCAGCCCATGCTGTATGTGGCAAGCCCCGACTTCTCCCAGCTTCGGACTAATTACTTGAAGGCAAAATCGGCGTATGTCCTGGCGCAGCAGGCCTCCGCCCGAGCGAAGGACTTGTATCAACACCACGCCATCGCCGAGCAGAATCTGGAGCAGGCGGCCTCGGCCGAGGTGCAAGCCGGCGGAGATTTGGCTGCGTCAGAGGCCGCACTGAAGGTGCTTGGGATCACCAATCCGGATGCGCTGGTGAAGTCTCCGCCCTCCTTCGAGGTCCCGGCAAGGTCGCCCATTGCCGGCGAAGTTGTCGAACAAAACGTGGCCGTGGGGCAGTTGATCCAGGCCGGAACCACACAGTGCTTCATGATTTCCGATACCAGCAACATGTGGGTGCTGGTGAATGTCTATCAGAAGGATTTGCCTAACATCCGGGTGGGAGACCTGGTGACGATTCAGACGGACTCGTATCCCGACGTTTTTCATGGGCGCATTTCTTACGTGGCGGCTTCCCTGGATCCCGCGACGCGGACCCTGCAAGCGCGCATTGAGACCAGCAACCCAGGCGAGAAGCTGAAGAAGGACATGTATGTGGTGGCCTCGGTGGATGCGGGCGCCATCCAAAATGCGATTGCACTCCCGGATTCCGCCGTTCTACGGGACAGCGAGAACCAGCCCTTCGTTTATGTCGAGGCTTCTCCGCAACAGTTTGGAAGGCGCAGCGTGACTCTTGGGGACAGCCAGAATGGACAGACCCAAATCACCAGTGGGTTGAAACCTGGCGATCGCGTCGTGGGCAATGGCAGCTTGTTCCTGCAGTTTGCGAACTCGCTGCAGCGTTAGGGTACCGCAGTCAAGGTTTGGGGAAGGAAGCGCGAGACGGACGGTGGCGTCCACATCTGAATGATTCACCGAATCGTACAAGCATCTCTGCGTCAGCCGTTCCTGGTGTTGATGCTGACCGGCTTCATCATGGTCGCTGGCATCATCTCGTTCCAGCGGATGCCGGTGGATGCTTATCCCGACCTTTCCCCTCCGCAAGTCGAACTCATCACGCAATGGCCCGGCCACGCCGCGGAAGAAGTGGAACGCCTCGTCACTCTTCCTCTCGAACTGCAGATGAACGGTGTGCCGCACATGGTGGTGATGCGGTCCATCTCGCTGTATGGCCTTTCGGATGTCATCCTGACATTTGAAGACAATACGGATGACTACTTCGCGCGGCAGATTGTCTTTCAGCGAATCGCCGACGCCAGTCTACCTGCGGGAGTAACCCCCAGCATGGCCCCGCTGTTTAGCCCCAGCGGCCTGGTGTACCGTTATGTGCTTGAAAGTCCCGACCGCAGTCCGCAAGAACTGAAGACCATCGAGGATTGGGTGATAGAGCGGGCTTATCGTTCGGTCCACGGCGTTGCCGATGACTCTGGATTTGGCGGCACGACGATGCAGTACCAGGTGCTGCTCGATCCCGCCCGAATCTACGGATATCACTTGACGGTCCCGCAAGTCATGGCAGCCCTGGCCGCGAATAACTCCAATGCGGGTGGTGGGTTCTACTCGCAGGGTGGCCAGTTTTATTACGTGCGCGGCATTGGCTTGGTCCGCAACACGGATGACATCGGGAACATCGTTCTTGGCAGCAACAATGGGGCGCCGATTCGCGTAAAAGACGTTGGCGAGGTCGTGATCGGACATGCCCCCCGGTTGGGCGAATTCGGCTTTCAGAACAACGACGATGCGGTGGAAGGCGTCATTCTCATGCTCCGCGGAGAGCAGACGCAAAACGTTCTTAAGAGCGTGCAGGCCGAAACCAACGAGCTGAACCAGCACATACTGCCGCCCGACGTTAAGATTCATCCCTTTTACGATCGCAGCGACCTGGTCAAGCTGACCACCGATACCGTGGAAGCCAACCTGCTCCGCGGTATGGTCCTGGTGCTGATCGTCCTGATTTTCTTCCTGATCAATTTACGTGCGGCCATCATTGTGGCGCTCACCATTCCGCTGTCCCTGCTGTTTGCCTTCATCGTGCTGCATGCCCACGACGGCGCCGCCAACCTGCTGTCGATTGGCGCCATCGATTTCGGCATCATCATTGACGGCACGGTGGTGATGGTGGAAAACATCTACCGTGAGCTCGCGCTGAGAGCAGGGCAGAACTATAAGCTGAACGAAGTCATTCTGGCGGCGGCCAAGGACGTAGACAGGCCAATTTTTTATTCGGTAGCGGTCATCCTGGCAGGTTATCTGCCCATCTACGCGCTCAGTGGGCCCTCCGGGAAATTGTTTCATCCCATGGCCGAGACCATGTCGTTCGCTTTGATAGGTGCGCTGATCCTTACACTCACATTGGTCCCGGTCCTGGCCTCTTACTGGTTCAAGAGCGGCGTGCGCGAACATCGTAACCGCGCCTACGAGTGGATGAAGGACCAATACGCGAACCAATTGGACTGGGCACTGGCGCGTCCCAAACTGATCATGACCATCGCAACGCTGATTTTCGGTCTGACGCTTATTCTGATTCCATTTATCGGCGGAGAATTCATGCCCCACCTGGACGAGGGTGCGCTTTGGGTGCGGGCCACCATGCCCTACACGATTTCGTTCGAAGAAGCGAGCAGTATCGCTCCCCAGATACGCCAGATCCTGATGTCGTATCCGCAAGTCACGGTGGTCGGCTCAGAGTTAGGACGGCCCGACGATGGCACTGACCCTACCGGCTTCTTTAATTGCGAGTTTTACGTTGGACTGAAACCCTACAACGATAAAGCCTGGAGTGGCGACCTTAATACCAAGGAAAAGTTGATTGAATCCATCAACAAGAAACTGACTGCATTTCCTGGAATCATCTTCAACTACACTCAGCCAGCGGAAGACGCCGTCGACGAGGCCTTGACCGGACTGAAAAGCTCACTCGCCGTCAAGATCTATGGAGACGACTTGACAGTTCTCCAGGACAAAGCAGTTCAGATCAAAAACACCCTATCCCACACTCCGGGGTTTACCGATCTGACCGTGGTCCGCGAGCTTGGACAACCGAGCCTTTTGATCGATGTGGATCGCGACAAAATTGCGCGCTATGGAATCAACGTCGCCGATGTCGAGGCCGTGATTTCGGCCGCGGTCGGCGGACAAGCCGTAACCCAGGTCATTCAAGGCGAAAAAGTGTTCGACTTGGTGGTGCGCATGCAGCCCCAATTCCGCAGCAGCGCGCATGAAATCGGTGGGTTGCTTGTCGGTACTCCCGATGGTAAGCAGATCCCGGTCAGTCAACTCGCCGACATCCGCCAGGGAAACGGCGCATCGTTCATCTACCGCGAGAACAATTCCCGCTATATCGGAGTTCAGTTCAGCCTTGAGGGTCGAGATTTGGAGCGCGCGGTGCGAGATGGGCAAAAGGCCGTCAGTCAAGCGATCTCTCTACCGCAAGGCTATTGGCTATCCTGGGGAGGCGAGTATAGTCAATTTCTGGACGCGAAAGCGCAGCTTTCCTTAATCGGCCCGCTCGCAGTCGTTCTCATTTTCATGATCTTGTTCGCCCTGTACGGGAACTTCAAATTCCCCGTCACCATCGCGTTGGGCGTGATCATGACCGAACCGGTGGGTGCCTTGGTGGCACTGAAACTCACACACACCCCTTTCAGCGTATCGTCAGTCCTGGGACTGGTAGCGTTACTGGGCGTATCCGTCGAGACGGCGGTCATTCTGGTGTCCTACATCAACAAGCTCCGGCTGGAAGGAATGGACATCCCCACTGCGACGCGAGAGGCCTCGCTCCTGCGACTTCGCCCGATCATGATGACGGCCCTGGTTGCATGCCTCGGCCTACTTCCGGCGGCCCTCTCTACCGGCATTGGCTCGGCCACCCAAAAGCCCTTCGCCATCGTCATCGTGGCCGGGCTTATCTCCCGTCTGTTCATTGGATTCTTCGTCAATCCCGTGCTGTACCAGATGGTTGCGCGCGAAGGCGACGTACTTCAGGTTTAGGGCTTCAACCATGTGCGGTACAACGCGTCTTTCAGTCGTACTTTCGGCACCCATCCGGTTTCCTCGCGGATTCGACGCGTGTCATACCAACGATCCTGCAGGGCTCGGGTTAACTGATGCTTTGAAAATCGCGCACTGCCCCCGACCGGCAGCACTCTGATCGCAATTTCGGCCAAAGGCCCCGCGAGCATGATCGGCCAGCCGAAAAAAAAATGCGTCACTGTCTTGTCCATCTCCGTCCTCACTGCGTGGTACTTCACTAAGGTGAGTTCATCGTCATCGACGATATTGAATTGCCGCAGTTGTCCTCCGCCGGAATGCGCAGCCAGTTGCATCGCATCCACCAAATTTTCGACGTAGTTCAACGGAATGTGGTTGTCGCGATTGCCGAATACAAAGTTGGTCTTGCCCAACGTGAATCCTAAGAGGCCCACCGGAAGTTGCTTACCGGGACCATAGACGATCCCGGGCCTGATGATCGTTATCGGCAACGCCGTTTTTCGTGCGAACGTGACGGCAAATTGGTCCGCCAGGATTTTCGATTCAGCATAAAAGTCGCGCAGCTGCGGCGACTCATCATGTGGAGTGTCCTCATCGATTCGCTGTCCGCTTGGAACTGGACCGTACACCGCGAGTGAGCTGGCATATACGACGCGGCCGACGCCCTGCCGGAGACATGCGGTCAGGACTCTCTCCGTTCCGCCCACATTGGTTTCGAGAAAATCGGCCTTGCTGCCCGGAGTGTCGACTTTGGCTGCGAGATGATAGACAACATCCACTCCTTCCACGGCGTGGGCTATACAGTCTGGGTCTCCCAATGCTCCACGCACAACCTCCGCGCCTTGGGTTTCCAGCAGATCGGCACGCCGGGAAGGCCTCGCCAGCACCCGGACGGGAACTCTCCTGGCCAGCAAGTCTCGCACCAGGGCCTTACCCAGAAAGCCCGTACCGCCAGTTACGCAAACGCGCATGCCATCGGACCTCATATGCAACAGTCACCACCGTCGGCGCCGGACAAGCCGAGCCCGCGAGCCGGCCTCGTCCCTCCGGGTCCTGCTGTGCATTGCCGACGTTCGACGGGCGATTTCCTCACATGTTACACTCCACATTTCAAGAGGTATCCGAGCGGCTCGGAACCAGAGACGATCCGGTGCCTATTTTCCCGCCGGGAAGAATTGGCGCCCACGAGATCGGCTTTCCTCGGTTCGGTTTCCGTGAAACAACTTAAGCCCATGGTTGGAGAGCAAACGGGTTGACGGTTCCCAGCTACATGGTCCTCGCTATTGCCGCCATTCCCGGCATTTATTATCTGCTGGCTCTCTACTGCTCTGCGCGATTCTTCCGGAGTTGGAAGCGGACTCCGCCGAATGCTGACTTCACGCCCCCGATAAGCTGTCTGAAGCCCATCCGCGGACTCGACCCTGAGGCCTACGAGAATTACGCCAGCTTCTGCCGCCAGGACTATCCCGAATACGAAATTATTTTTTGCGTGGACGGGGACGATCCCGCGTTGCCTGTTCTAGAAAAACTGGCTCAAGATTTCCCCGAACGCCGCATTCGTCTGCTTTTCGGTTCCGGTCGTAGCGCGATCAATGACAAAATTGCCAGGCTCGTGCGCCTGGTGAACGAAGCTCAGTACGAGCTACTGGTGATCACCGATGGCGACATCCGGGTCCGGCCCGATTACCTGCGATCCGTGGCCGCGCCTTTCCGCGATCCTAAAGTTGGAGCAGCCACTTGCCTGTATGTCTCTACCAAGGAAATTTCTCTCGTCCAGGAACTGCAATCGATAGGGATGATCTCCGACTTCTTCGCCGGAATCTTTGTGGCCTGGCAATTGGACGGTGTGAAGTTCACCTTTGGACAAACCATCGTTACCACGCGCAAAAATATCGCTGCTTTCGGTGGCTACGAGGCAATTGAAAATCGTCCGGCAGATGATCTTCGCGTCGGCCGCCTGATTGCCGACCTCGGGTATGAGGTCAAGCTCCTTCCCTATGTTGTGCAAACCGTCGCCGACTTCGCGTCACTCAACGATCTCTTTTACAAACGCGTTCGCTGGATGACGGTAATGCGGCTCATGCGGCCGTGGGGCCATTTCGGTTTGATCTTTACCTGGGGTCTGCCCTGGGCGCTGGTCGCGATTGCAACCCATCCTTCAATGGGGATCGCCCTCGGATACCTTGGCAGCTATGTGTTGCTTCGAGTCGCGATGACTTGGTTGATTGGCGTCTCGGGAATGAAACAGCCTGGCCTTTGGAAGAAAATGCCCCTGATACCGGTGTGGGACGCGATGGCCTTCATCATCTGGCTGATCAGTTTCGGCCGCAAAACCATCCGGTGGCGCGGCATTGAATATTTCATCCGGAAAGGAATTCTGGTGCCGGTTGCGCCAAAGGCTGGATCCTGAGGAACGAGGTCTGAGGTCAGAATGAGAGCTAAAGTTGCTGTCGCGGGTGCAGGAGTCTACGGCGCTACCATTGCGATTAGTCTCGCGGAGGCCGGCCACGATGTCCGCCTGTTCGATCCACTCGGCATCCTGCGTGCCGCGTCCGCCATTAATCAGTACCGCATTCATTCGGGATATCACTATCCGCGCAGCCCGGAGACGATCCGCGAAACCCTGGAGGCCCGGGCGGAGTTCCTGAACACATTCGCGCCCGCCATCGTACGCAACAGCCGGCACTATTACGCGATTCCCCACGAGGGCTCCCAGACGCCTCCCGCATTGTTCGAAAAGGTGATGGCCGAGTACCATCTCAGCGTGCGGCCCTGCCGCCCCGAGTGGATGGATTTCAGCTTCATCGACAAATGCTACGAGGTCGATGAACAAATCTATGACCCGGACATTTTGCGGGACCTGTTATCGTCGCGCATTCAGGCGCTTAGGACTCCGTTCGATCAGCGGGCTTTCACCTCGGCCATGCGACCGGAATATGACTACGTCGTCTGGGCGACTTACGGATTGGGACCTGGGCGCGGCCTCTTCAAAGGCGTGAAATACCAAGTCGCCGAGAAGATCCTGATTCAACTTCCGCCCCAATTGCAGGGGATATCGTTGGTCGTGGTGGACGGTCCATTCACCGCCTTTGACCCCTATGGCAGCTCGCCCCAGTCGCTCTTTGGTTCAGCCAAAAATACGAACCACTGGACAACGACAAATCCCGATGAGCCGATTCCCGAGATGTACCAGCCCTTGCTGAACCGGCCTGGTTTCGAGCCGTTCGCGTCCACCAGATTTGAGGCGATGCGAAAGGACTCTGCTCTCGCCGTCCCAGCATCCAAGGACGCGGCCTACCTTGGTTCGCGCTTCACCATTCGCGTGGTGGAAGACAACCCAGCCCAGGATCGACGGACCCTTTATATTCTGGAGCGCGAAAAAGGAGAGATTTTCGTTTTTTCCGGCAAGGTAGTCAGCGCGGTGAAAGCCGCCCGTCTCGTCACCCAGCGGATCACCGAGGGCGTGAAGTCGTAGGCAAGCCGCGGGTACGTCCGCGGCCCCCTTGTGGCGGGCCGAGCATAAGCGGCAGAATAACCAGACCGAGCTTGTTCCGGCATTTCATAATGCAGTCACCTCAAACGTTCAGGCGGAGGCGTTTTCGCTACTCTTGTCCGGGGGTGTCGCGGTGTCGGGGGGGTTCCCAGCGCTGCGAACGTTCATGAAACGGCTAAGAGTATCGAACCAGAATGGCGCGCCCAGAGATACCGCCAATATAGTGATCAGCCATCCTCCAAAGCGCTCTTTCAACAGATAGGCTATCCATGACCAGAATCCAGCGCCTTTGGGATGCGGCCAGTCGGTGTACCAGTCGCCCTGCCAGCCTGTAACCTGGCCTAAGAGCTGCTTTTCTTGCGTGGTGATCGCGTCATTCTCCGGTACCGCCGAGGGTTTCTGCAGACGCGCCTTGGCGTCCTCCACGAGCACGGCACTCATGGTGGGATTGTTCCAGAGCGTTTTCAGGATCTTCAAACTGTCCGCATTCATGAAGAGCGTGACCGCCGCCGCCAGCACATAGATTCGTATCTGGCTGGTCCGCTTGTACCACCCCGTGACGCGGTTCATGCTTTGTTCGTACCACGCCTCAAGGCGCTCTTGGTCCGTCTTGAACTGGGGATTCTGGAGCACTGCTGTCAAAGCGGTTTTCGCTGCTTCGTCCTTCAGGTTTTTCACGCCTTCACACAGCGCGTCGGCATTATTCGCCGACGCGTTAGGCCCAGTCAGGATATCCATGAGCGCCAGTGCGAACTTGTTGGACGCGATATACGACGGCAACCTGCCGTTGGCATCCTGCTGTACGCCTTGGATCAGCGGATGGTCATAGAACTTCTTCTTAAGATCCGGGTCGTGCAGCAAGGACAATATGCCCTTTTCCAGCGTCTTACCGCGGGAATTGATGACCCCTGCAATGCTTTCATTCACGGTGGAGCAAACGAGCGCCATCAGCAGGTAGACAAAGCTGATACCGATTGCGATATCGAGATAAGGAAACGAGGCCATACGCACACTCCTGACGGAAAGCGTTGGACTACATCACTGACAAGAGAGAGAAGTAAGTATGGATTGTTTGTGGCGCTGACACAACCGAAAAAAGACCTCGTTCACAGTCCAGCAACGGCACTTTCCGGGGAGAATGCCGGCTCATCCTGCTCCCACCGAGCGTTAGACACAACAACATGCTTGGATCGTCTCGCTCCGCGCCACAGAAGTCCGTTGCATCTCTGGCCTTCCGCAGGTATTATCGCGCCACACCAACCATCCTTGCATGGTAAGAGGCGCCATTGGCGAACTTCGTCCGTTCTTTCAATCGAAAGGTCACGCAACTTTTCCGGTCGCGAGCAATCCCGCGTCGAACCAGGGAAAAGTCTCCGTCCCTTCTTCAACGTTTTTGGCGTACGATTCCGTCCTATTTGCCGTTCTACATTCTGGTCCCGGTGCTCGCGTATGCCCTGTGGTACGGACGGCAGCCAGCAACCGTGATCGCGCCCTTCCATCTCCCTCCGGAGAACAAGGAGCAGCCTCTTCCCTTCAGTGGAGAAGCCGTGGCCGACGCTCTGCAGGACGCAATCATGTCAATTCGACAGGAGGCAGAAGGCCAGCCTCTAACTCCACCTTGCGACTTATTGGTACAGGAGGAAGAAGAATCGTTCTTCGGTCTTAGAGCGGCTGGCGGCGGTTCGTTCCAGGTGCGTGGCCCGGTGACGGTGGAAGTAAAGGGCATTTCTCCCGAGGCCTTGGTCTCCGCAGCGCGCGAGGTATTGGGAAAGGAAAGGTACATCTCCGGGGACGTGGTTTTGCGCGCCCCAAGTTCGTTCCAACTGATGGCCCGAGCGAACGATCACGGGCCGTGGATGACCAAGCCAAGAGAAGTCTCGCTTCCTGCGTTGCAGTATGCGAGTTGCGAACTGGCGGAGAGAATCCTCGGGGCGACAAATAAGAACGTCCTAGCGGCCGCCTGGATTCGACGCGGAAAATACGATGACGTCATCGAGCAACTTTACAAGGGTTTGCCTGACAAGGACGGCGATCCTGATGCTCTTAACAATCTTGGGCTCGCGCTTAGAATGAAGTGCATGGCAGGCTCCGGGAAAACATGCAGGATCGAAGACGCCGTGGCGAGGTTTCGTCAAGCCATTACTGCAAGGTGGTGGTTCCCCGAAGCGCACTATAACCTTGGGGTTGCTCTTGGCTACGACAAAAAGTTCCGTGAAGCAGCCGCCGAATACCAGACAGCGATCCGGCTGAAACCGGATTATGCCGTGGCTTACCACAACTTGGGAACGGTCTTGCTCGAGGAGGGCAGGACTGATGCTGCCATCAGGGAGTTTCGGGCGGCCCTCGCAGTCGACCCAGAGGATATCTCAGCCCGCATTTTCGGCCACAGCAACCTAGGACGTGCCCTAGAAGACAAAGAAAAATATGATGACGCCATTGCCGAATGTCGCAAGGCCATCGAACTGAAATTTGACTCCCCAGACGCCCATAGGAACCTAGGGAACGCCCTCAAACGCAAGGGACAGAATGAGGAGGCCACCGACGAGTATCGGGAGGCCATCGCCGAATATCTGGCGATTGAACTGAAGCATGACAATTCCGACACTCACCTCAACCTCGGGATTCTCTACGCGGGAAAAGGCGAGACGCACGACGCCATCGCCGAATATCGCAGCGCGATCAAACTAAAGCCCGACCCAGACGCCCACCTCCTCCTCGGGGCTGCCCTCGCCGGCGAGAAACCGGACGACGCCATCGCTGAATATAGCAAGGCGATCGAACTAAAACCTAACTACCCAAACGCTCACAACGCCCTAGGTAACGCCCTGCTGGCCAAACAGCCCTACCAAGCCATCGCCGAATATAGCAAGGCCATCGAACTGGACCCTGACTACGCAGACGCTCACTACGGCCTCGGGAATGCGCTTGAGAA
>PLQW01000226.1 GCA_003160215.1 Acidobacteriaceae bacterium | reverse complement strand
TTTTAGCCGGACACCCTTGATGCGCATACTTCGCTTGGAGGCTGCTCCGGAATGCGTTACGCCGATGATGCTATCCGACATCGTCAGATCGGACTCGTGCCGGGTGGCCCACCCTAGCGCGTCCCGATGGACATGGGGTACCCCGTTCTAGCCTTCTTTTGGCTAGGGCGGGGCATTTCTCGGTGGTGGTGAGCGATCACATTTATCGGTTTCAGCTATGATGCGTTTGGAAACATTACCAAGACTGTCATCTCCGGGCACAGTGGGCTCTCCTTCCAGCCGACCTATGCGGCCAACAACCGGATTGCGAGCGTGCCGGGGGCCACGATCGCGTACGATAGCGTGGGCAACATGACGCAAGACAACTTGGGCAACACGTACTCGTATGATGTGGAGGGCCGTCCGGTATCGGCGGCCGGGGTGCAAACCACGTTCGATGCCTTCGGACGGGCACTGGAGCTGAATAATAGCGGGGGGTATACGCAGATGGTTTACTCGCCCTCGGGATGGAGAGGCACGCGGTTATGAACGGGCAGACGCTGATCCAGTGGCTGGATCCGATGGTGGCGGGCATGGCGGCGGTGCATCTCAATTCTATTTATAGTGGTGCTACTAAACAACCCGAATCAATGACTACGGGGTATTTCCAGCATGCCGACTGGCTGGGATCGTCGCGGCTTGCGGTTACGGGTGGAGGGACCGTGCCGTATGATCGCGCTTATGCACCCTTCGGCGAGCCCTATGTCGAGACGGCAACCACGAACCGCAACTTCACGGGGCAAACGGAGGACACGACGCCGGGGCTGTATGACTTCCTGTTCCGCCAGCAGAGCCAGTCGCAGGGACGCTGGCTGGTGCCCGATCCGGCCGGCTTGGCCGCCGTGGACATCACCAATCCGCAGACCTGGAACAGGTATGCGTATGTGGGTAACAACCCGCTCAACACAATAGACCCGTATGGACTCTACCGAGATGATTGCTGGTGGACCGGCGGATGCTACGGACCAGGTGGCCCTGGTGCCGGTGGTGGCGGCGGAGGTGGCTACTACGGCGGAGGGTCAACACCATGCACCATGGATGGAATATCCGTGAGTTGCGGCAGCATAGGCGGACTTGGGAGCAATGGCTACGTGATGCTACCTTCAGGCTTCTCTACGGCGACTTCGGTGCCGGGTGGCTTTGCGTTTCCAAGCGCCGACGCCAATGGCACCATCAGCTACGCATTCTCATTCCCCGCCCAGTACTCTTATATGACGGGAGTGCTTATCACTGCTGATGCTTGGGCAGAAGTATTAGGGTTGCCGACCGCCGAAGGCTCAGCCCCGTCCTCCGAATTGGCGGCAGTTGCGGCATATGATGCTAATCACCCGAGCGACGTTTGTCCTAGTGGCCTGGGAACGACCAAGAAGATGTTAGTTACGGGGTATGACAATTCTTTTCAGAGCACTGGCAAGAACCCGGGTGATCCGCAATACGGCATTACTAGAAGCGGCGCGATCGCTGCCTACGGCACTATTGCTGCGCCGACAACGTATTCCTTTGGCACCAACATGTACGTCCCAGGCTATGGTCTTGGGACCGTACAGGATCGCGGCGGATCAATTAAGGGCTCACACATTGATGTCTGGTTTTCGACGACGCAAGCCGCGACAAACTGGGGTGCCCAGCGTCTTCGGGTGACAGTATGCAAATAGCTAACCGCTGGACCTTGGCTCTCTTGATATCGGTCACATTCGCTTCAGTTATCTGTGCTGCAGCAAGCGAAGAAGTGACTTCAGCTCACGGGCAGTTGGTGTATTCCCGAAAAGCGACTCAACAGTCGAGTTCGATTATTCTGAAGTCGCCGAAGGGAATGGTCTATGAATTCTCATTGGTTCCGGACTTCGATGTCAAAAGAGACGTTGTCGTACTGGATCTTGTTCTTCAGGGAAAAGATAAACCCAAGAATGGCTCGAACCTACTTGACACCACCGGGAAGTTGCACGGGTCTCAACGATATACCTTTGCGGCTTCCGATTTCACGCGCGGCGCCAAGAATTCCGGATATGGCGCATTAAGAGTGATCGATTTACCTAAGCTGAGAATGCAAGTTCAAATTGAAATCGAGAAGGTGAGTACCGAACCGACGGTATCCAACCCTTCTGGCCCTTTGGATTATCAATTCAATGACCTAGTTCTTCAAATTACGCTAAAGAACCTGATTGGAGAAGGCTCTACCGAGGATTGAAAAAAATAATGATTGAAGGCGGGTGGCCCGCCCTAGTGTTTCCCGGTAAAGATGGGGTACCCCGTTCTAGCCCGGTTTTGGCTAGGGCGGGGCATTTTTCGGTGGTGGTGAGTAATCACATTCATCGGTTTCAGCTATGATGCGTTTGGAAACATCACCAAGGCCGTCATCTCCGGGCACAGTGGACTCTCCTTCCAGCCGACCTATGCGTCCAACAACCGGATTGCGAGCGCGCCGGGGGCCACGATCGCGTACGATAGCGTGGGCAACATGACGCAAGACAACTTGGGCAACACGTACGCTTATGACGCCTATGGCCGTCCCATCACGGCGGCGGGGGTGCAAACCACGTTCGATGCCTTCGGACGGGCACTGGAGCTGAATCATAGCGGCACGTATACGCAGATGGTTTACTCGCCCTCGGGATGGAGGCACGCGATCATGAACGGAGCGGCCCTAGCTCGGTCGCTGTCTTCTTGATTCGGGAATACGCCTTGAGGGCGGCCGTCAACCACGCATCCATGAAGCCGCCCCGTTTTAGCCGGTCTGGCGTGTACTCCAGTATGGGCAAGATCGCGTCCAGCATAGGCGGCGGCAGACCTCGATGCTCCTGCTCGCGCGTTAGCTTCTGTCCAAAGCAGTCGAGCATAGCGGGCTTTCGATCTAACTCGGTGTTCGAGTCATTGCTAGACATTTGGTCTGCTTCACGCGGCTGAACGATTCGATCCTGTGCGGTCGCTGAAGGGACTCAGGTGATTCTCTCAGGCTGATCCAAAGCTCACGTCCGGGGCTAAGTTTGTTTCGCCCTTCGGGCTGGCGAGTGGCGACGAGGTCTCACCCTTCGCGCCATAAATCAGGCGCAAAGGATGGAGCCTGGCCGGCGGTCCCTTCTACTACGCGGTGCTGGCGGCCTCGGCGATCTGGATATTGCTGAATGCCGCGCTGGTGCGGTCGGCGCCAAAGTGGATCGGGCAGACGGCAGACTGAAGGCGCCACGATGACGAAGGCGATCGAGCGAGGGTGCTGACATCGTGCTCGTAACGCTTCAGGTACTCCCCGGCTTTTGGCCTTGAATCCGACTAGCACGCTCTCTACACTTGAAACTGCTCCGGCGATTTTCCCGCCTCCAAGTTATTTCCACATCCTGAAACTCATCGTTTGCTGCATGGGTGGTGCAATATACTGTGGTTTCCACAGGGGTGGCCCCAAATATGGTGTTTTATATCTTGACCCCTCCTTGCCTTCGAAAGTAAAGTTGGCTTGGCGGTTCTCGTCGGGTCGAGAGGAAATCGCGGATAACGCTGGCCTGAAAGTCTGCCATGAACGCAGTCGAAACAGGCCCGCGCTATCCAAACGGAGTACGAAGTTGCTCAAACTGAAAAAGCTGCAAATCCTCGGTTTCAAATCGTTCTGTGATCGCACCGATCTTCGCTTCCAGGGCGACGGCATTGCCGCCATCGTTGGTCCGAACGGCTGCGGCAAGTCGAACATCTCTGACGCCATCTCGTGGGTGCTGGGCGAGCAATCGGCGCGGCTGCTGCGCGGCGTCAACATGCAGGACGTCATCTTCGCGGGCACGCGCGAGCGCAAGCCCACCGGCATGGCCGAGGTCTCGCTCACGCTGGTCGACCCAGAAGTTTATGGCGACGTGCTTGAGCCCGAGATCGACATTCAGGACGATCTCCCCGACGACTGGGACGAGTCCGCGGTGCGCGCCGCCAAGGCCGAAGACGTTGAGCGCTACTCCGAGGAAGTGCATCCCGGCCAGGGCGATGACGAAGACGCGCCCCCGACCGAATCCGCCGCTCACGATGCTATCGCTCCGCACGTCGTGCTGAAGATTCGGCGCCGCAAATTCAAGCGTACCTTCAAGGCGGGCGAGATCACGATCACTCGTCGCCTGTTCCGTTCCGGCGAGAGCGAGTATCTGCTCAACGGCAAGCTGTGTCGCCTGCGCGACATCCAGGACATCTTCATGGGCACCGGTCTCGGCCCGGAATCCTACGCCATCATCGAGCAGGGCCGTATCGGCCAGATTCTCAGCAGCAAGCCCACCGACCGCCGCGCCATCATTGAAGAGGCCGCGGGCATCACCAAGTTCAAAACGCGCAAGCGCCTGGCGGAGGCGCGCCTCGAAGACGCCAAGCAAAATCTCGCCCGCATCAATGACATCTTCGACGAAGTCACTCGCCAGATGAACTCGCTGAAGCGGCAAGCCTCGAAGGCCGAGCGCTACGGCAGGTTGCGCGACGAAATGCGCGCCAAACTTCGCATCCTGCTGGTCAGCAAGTTCGCGCAACTCGATGCCGAGGCTTCCCTGCTCGATCGGCAACTCACGGAAATCGGCGAAGCCATGCACGCGCAGGGTGAGGCCGTGCAGCAAATGGAAGGCGAGCACGCCGAGCGCACACAGCGTGGCTACGCCATCGAGCGCGAGTCGCAGGAGAACCGCGAGCAGCTTAATACTCTTTCACTAGAGATCGACCGCGCCGTTGCCCGTCGCCGCACCAATGACGAGCGCTGTTCCGAACTCGACGCGCGCGCTGCGGCAGCGCAGGCGGAAACCGCGAACACCGCAGCGCACTTCGCGCGGCTGCAGCAGGAACTGGAAACCAATCGCGCCACGCTCGAGTCAGCGAACGTAGACGTCGCCCGTGCTCAACAGGAATCGCAAGCCAGGCAGCAGGAAGCTTCGGCAGCAGCGGCTTCGCTGTTGGACGTCGAGCGCCAGCAGGAGCAGCGTCGCGACGCAATTCTGAACGCAGTTTCCGCGACATCTGCGGTGCGCAATCGCATGACGCAAGCGGAAGAACGCATTGCCGCGCTCGATCGCGAGGCGCAGCGACTGTACGACGAAACCGCCGCCGCCGTTCTGCAACTGCAAACTTTCGGCGGCCAGCAAGGCCAACTCGGATTGGAGTTTGAATCGTCCTCACAACGCGTCCTCGCGCTCACGGCGCAAATCGACGAGACGCGCCAGAAGCTTGACGAGAAGCGCACTGCGGAGACCACTGGCAAGCGGCATCTGGATTCGCTGCGTGGCGAGTACGCCAGCGCGATGGGAAAGAAAGGCTCGCTGGAAGCCGTCATCACCGACCATGGCTACACCACCGAATCGGTGCGCAAGCTCTTCACCTCGGGCGCGATGAAGGAAGGTCTTGCCCCGGTGGGCGTGCTCGCCGATTTTCTGGAGGTGGAAGACCGCTATGAGCATGTGGTCGACGATTTCCTGCGCGACGAGTTGAACTACATCGTGGTGAAGTCGTGGGACGCGGCCGACGAAGGCCTCCGCCTGCTGCGCAGCGACGTGGATGGCCGCGCCACGTTCCTGGTCCATCCCGAAGACTCGCAGGCAAAGTTCTCGTTCCTCTTCGACGAGTCCACGCACCAGGTCGCGCACGGGGAAAGTGTGGTTCCGCTCAAGCATTGCATTCGCGTGCTCAACGGTTTCGGCAAATCGCTCGAGGTGATTCTGCCGAAGCTGGGCAACGGCTACATCGTGCCCGATGCCGGCGCTGGCCGCGATCTCGCATTGGAGAATCCCGATGCCTTCTTCCTTTCCAAGTCTGGCGAGTGTTTCCACAACGTCACCGTGACCGGCGGCAAGCAGCGTAGCCAGGGGCCGCTCTCCATGAAGCGCGAATTGCGCGAGGTGCTGCAGCAGATGGGCGAGATGGAACGCGCCATGGCCGACGAAGAGATGCGCGTGGCGGCACTCGGCCGCGAAATCTACGAGCTGACCGGTCTGCTGCATCGACTGGAGGACGACAAGCGCGAAGGCGAGCGCGAGGCCATGACCTCGGGCCACACGCTTCGCCAACTGGAAGCCGAGATGGTCCGGGTGCGCGAGCGCCTCTCGACCTATGAGCGGGAGCTAGGCCGCGTCGGCGAGGAACGCAACCAGCAAGAGACCTCCATTGCCGAACAAAGTGGCGAGCTGTCGGCGCAGGAAGAGAAGCGACGCCAGCTTGATCTGGAAATGCAGGCTGCGCAGAGCAGTTTGGAGGGCCTGCGCTTGCGCCGTGACGAAGCGGCCCAACTTGCTAGCGAAGTTCGCGCGCACCTCGCCACACTGGAAGAACGCCGCCGCGGGGCGATTACCGCGGTGCAGCGCATCGAGGCGATGGTGTCGGAGGTTTCAGCGCAATTGGCGAAGCTGAAGGCGCAACTGGAGTCGGCTGCGGCCGAGAAGCAGCAGCGCGAAGCGGAGAACGTTCGCCTGGCGGAGCAGGTGGTCGGCTGGACCGCAGAGCGCGGACTGGCGCACACATGCGATCTTGAACTGCAAGCCGAGTTGCAGACCGTCCGGGTGCGCATCGTCGAGTTAGAAGAGGCCCTCAAGGCGGCCCGTGAAGCCCTCGACGCCGCGCGCGACCGTCGCGGCGAACTTTCAGCCGCGCAGGCGCGTGTGCAATCCGATGTGCAGCACATGTCCGAAACTTGCGTGCAGGAACTAAGCCATCAACCGCACGAGCTGATGGCCGACGATTCCCTGCCCCGCGTTGCAGCCGAGGAACTCGCCAGCGAAGAGGAAGCTTATCGCGAAATGCGCACCCGGCTCGACAACATGGGTCCGGTAAACATGATGGCGCTGGAGGAGTACAAAGAAATCGCGCAGCGGCACGAATTTCTGGAAACACAACGCCTGGATTTGTTGCAGGCCATCGAGAATACGCAAAACACAATTAAAGAGATTGACACGGTCTCGCGGCAGAAGTTTGAAGAAGCCTTCAAGATCATCAACGAGAATTTCTCGCGCACCTTCAGCAAACTCTTCGGCGGAGGCCAGGGCTTCATGCGCCTCACCGACATCGAGAACTCGGCGGAGAGCGGCATCGACGTGGTCGCCTCGCCACCCGGCAAGAAGCTGCAAAATGTGCTGCTGCTCTCCGGCGGCGAGAAGGCTCTGACCGCGCTGGCGCTGCTGGTCGGTATCTTCCAGTACCAGCCCAGCCCCTTCTGCATTCTCGATGAGGTGGACGCGCCGCTCGACGAAGCCAACATCGGCCGCTTCACCGAATTGATTCGCGAGATGAGCTCGCAAACCCAGTTCATCATCATCACCCACAGCAAGCGAACGATGGGCATGGCGCCCGTTCTCTACGGCGTCACCATGCAGGAGCCGGGCGTGTCGAAGCTGGTGTCCGTGCGCTTCCACGAAGAGCCCGGCCGCCTCACCACCGCGACGGCGTAACTGAGACTGCTGTTTGGCTGTGGCGGAACTTGAGCGGCGACGGACTAAGAAGATAAGGATGGGATACGATACGCCTCCGAACTACTATCGGCGGCGGATCCTTGGGCTCGAAGCTACCCCGATTCGCCCACGCCTCTAACAGCGTTCCATCCACCGTGAAGTGCTCTTCGCTCAGCGAGCTCTGCGCCCGCGTCTGTTCGACCACCGCTACTAGCAAGCGTTGCGACACCTCGCCCTGCGGCAAGCGGTCGCGATTCTTGGTATAGACCGCCCCAGCAAACAACCGAGCAGGGCCTTATGTCCCGCCGGGGTGTTGGCAAAACGGCGTGCCGCTTCGCTGCGCTCTTGCCGGCGAACCACCACCACCTCTCGGGCACTGACATCGACGCCACAGAAGTTCATTGTCGCTCTCCTGTTGTGCTAGGCTGGACCGGGCTTCCCGCCCACGGCAATTCTCCGGCCGACCTTGAATATGCGGGCTTTGTGCCTCGGATTCTCCCCGGTATCGGAAGAGTAAGGGCGGGAGGCCGCTCTGAAGCCAGGCTTACGCCGTTGCCAGCGTGTCTCAGGGACGGACGGCCTTCCCGCCGGACCCCATACCTGCAATTTCCACTTAACACCGAATTGCCGGCGGCGGGGAATAGCAAGCAACATACAAGGGACGGCACAGCTCTCACAGACCCTCGTGAGCCCCGGCGAGGCTCATCGGATGACGGGAGCCGCAGAGCGGCGACACGGTTCTCTTCAGCCCTGAAATACCTCGAAATGACTTTTTCTCCAGCTTCTGAAACCGGGTTAGAATAAGCGCTTCGTCCCAGAAGGAGGTCACCTTGGAAACGGTTAGGTCAGCAGATCGGGCAACGCAAAAGGTTTCAGTGCAGCAATTCATCGACGGGCTGCGTAAGCTCAAGGAGGACGACTTCACCGGGGTCAACGGCACGCTGCAATATCTGCGGGAGAATCCGGTTGATCCTGAGTCGCTGCAGCCGTATCTGTTCTGGAATGCGCAGCACTACACCCGCAACCTGATTGACAAGACCGATCTTTATGAGTTGCTGGCGATCTGCTGGGAAGTTGGCATGGGCAGTTCCATCCACAATCACCAGGGGCAGAATTGCTGGATGGTCGCGCCCATCGGCCGGCTTGCGGTGCAGAACTTCCGCCTTCTCTCCGAGGACCTCGCCGCCCATCGATGCAACATCGTTCCCACCAATGTCGTCGAGATCACGCCAGCGAATCCGGTAGCGGTGGATCCGCTGAATCCGGTGCACGACGTCCGCAATCCGCGCGAATGGGGACAGCGCGCCGTGAGCCTGCACATTTACTCACGCCCGTTCGACTCCTGCATTGTCTATTCGGTAGAGCAAGGCAGCTGCGGCGAGATTGGCCTGAACTACACGTCGATGTACGGGAAGCTGGTTTGAAAGAAGCACTCAGCACTAGCATTCAGCATTCAGCATTCAGCACTCAGCACTCAGAATATCCAAGAAGGAACTGCAACAAAGGACAAAGACGCAGGGTCCGTAAGGGTCTCGTTTTCGCGGAAGATCCTGTCGGCCCACTGCTGACGGCTGAATGCTGAGTGCTGAGTGCTGAGTGCTTACCTCCCACGTATGGGGAATGCCGATTCCTCCGCTCGCATTGAATTCTCTAGGTGTCATGCATCTGGGTTTCTATAATTAACCTGTGGGCCATTGCCCGGACTCCTACGTTCTTTCCTATAGTGAGGCGGTTATGACGGTCATCAAGCAAGACGATCTTATCCAGAGCGTTGCCGACGCTCTGCAATACATTTCCTACTACCACCCGGTCGATTTCATTCAGGGCCTGGCGCGCGCATACGAGAAAGAACAGTCGCCCGCCGCTCGCGATGCCATCGCTCAGTTGCTGATCAACTCCCGCATGTGCGCCGAAGGCCATCGGCCCATCTGTCAGGATACCGGGATCGTGTCCGTCTTTCTGAAGGTAGGTATGAAGGTGCAGTGGGACGCGACCATGAGCGTGGAGGACATGGTCAACGAAGGCGTGCGCCGCGCGTACCTCCACCCCGACAACAAACTGCGTGCCAGTGTGCTGGCCGACCCCGCGGGCGAACGCAAGAACACCAAGGACAACACCCCGGCTGTCGTGAACATGACGCTCGTTCCCGGCGATAAGGTTGACGTTATCGTTGCTGCGAAGGGCGGCGGCTCGGAAGCCAAGTCGAAGTTCGTCATGCTGAATCCATCCGACTCCATCGTCGAGTGGGTGTTGAAGACAGTTCCCACCATGGGCTCGGGCTGGTGTCCTCCGGGGATTATCGGCATCGGCATCGGCGGCACGGCGGAGAAGGCCATGCTGCTGGCCAAGGAAGCCCTGATGGAGCCGATCGACATCCAGGAGCTGATTGCCCGCGGACCGAAGAATCGCGCCGAGGAGTTACGCGTCGAGCTGTACAAGAAGATCAATGCGCTGGGCATTGGCGCGCAGGGACTGGGCGGGCTGACCACGGTGCTAGATGTAAAGGTGAAGGACTATCCCACGCACGCCGCGAACCTGCCTGTGGCCATGATCCCGAACTGCGCGGCCACACGCCATGCTCACTTCGTGCTCGACGGCTCTGGGGCGGTCGCGTTGCAGCCGCCGTCGCTGAAGGATTGGCCAGAGTTGACCTACAATCCGGCGGGCGCGCGACGCGTGAACCTGGACACAGTCACGCGCGACGAAGTGGCGACGTGGAAGACCGGCGAGGTGATTCTCCTTAGCGGCAAGTTGCTCACCGGTCGCGACGCCGCTCACAAGCGCATGACGGAGATGCTCAAGCGCGGCGAACAGCTTCCAGTGGATTTCACCAACCGTTTCATCTACTACGTCGGACCGGTTGATCCGGTCAGAGATGAAGTTGTTGGCCCCGCCGGCCCTACCACGTCCACGCGAATGGACAAGTTCACTCGCCAGATGCTGAAGGAGACTGGTCTGCTCGGCATGGTGGGCAAGTCGGAACGAGGTCCGGAAGGCATCGCAGCCATCCGCGACCACAAGGCGGTTTACCTGATGGCAGTGGGCGGCGCCGCTTACCTGGTCTCGAAGGCAATCAAGAAGTCACGCGTGCTGGGCTTCGCCGACCTCGGCATGGAANNTGGCAGGCGAAGATCGCGGAGCTGGTGGAGATCGGGTAAGCGCGCGTCTCGGGTAGATGCGAGGCCGCCGACTTCCCAGCGGCCTTTTTTCTTACTGAAACTCCGAACCTACATGCTTCCGCGCTTTGAAAGGTCACGGCTTCAGCGGCTGCTGGAAGAAGACTCAAGCAAGTGAACTCGCACTTTGAGCAACGACGATTCAACAACTTACGAGAGTGACTTTGAGTCAAGAAACGCCACCTTACCCTGGGCTAACACCAATTCCGCCCCCGCGGGGCTCGAGTTTGCGCAATCGTTCCACCGTACCAACTCAAAACGAGTTCTCACGCACGCTCTTTAGCCCCTGGGGTACTTTGGTTTGGCCCCCTCCAGCATTTGTGAGATGGCTTCTAATTTGGGAACCTCCCTTTTGGGGACGTATTTGCGCAAGTTCCGGTCGCCTTCCTGATTTTTCCTTAGAATTCCTCGCCAATCACTGTCATACTCTGAAGAGCCCTAGGTCAGCGCCAAAGCTTACGTGATGAACTTTAACGTTCTGCCCAGTCTAGTTGCACTTGCAATTCTGGTCGTGGTGTTCCGGGCCATTCTGCGTCAGGGTGCGGCCGAGCGGCTGCAGCTATGGCTGACGGCCTGGATCCTCGTACTCATACACTTCGTCGCCCAGTTTGTAGATGTAGGACACGGTCCTTGGGACCATGTGGCATCCGCCGTTAGCCTAGGAGCTGTGGAACTCGCAAGCATAGCTTTCCTAATCTCCATGTCGCCACGGGCGAGTAACCGTCGCCGTCAGCTCCTGCTTGGAGCGGTCCTCGGTCTCCCCGCACTGGCTTATACGACTGCGGTGGTTTGGGAGTTGACGGCGCACAGCTTTTACTATGGCGTGGTGGTAGTGGCCCTCACCGCCACTTCGCTGCTGGCCTGGAACTGGTATCGCGAGACACCTTCCTATCTGTTCGGCCTGCTGCTTGCGTCCGTGGTGTTCTCCTCCGTATTGATCTGGATGGTTGCGCGCAATCATGCTGACCTGGGTATCAACGTTATCCTGGCGGGCCTTAACTTCGTTGTTGCCGTTCTGTACTGGCGCCATTTCCAGCGCGCTACGGCAGGCGTGCTGACTACGGTTTTCGGCTTCGTTGCCTGGGGTGCAGTCTTTCCAATCGGAATGTTTCTGGATCTCTACTCTCCTTCGACGATCGTTGAATCCGAGACCTGGAACATTCCCAAGTATTTTGTGGCCGTTGGCATGATTCTCACACTTCTCGAAGACCAGATTCACAAGAATGAATATCTGGCGTATCACGACGCATTGACCGGGCTGCCTAACCGGCGGCTGCTCGAAGACCGATTGGAACAGGCGCTGGCTCACGCTGCGCGAGCTGGCCGCAAGGTGGCTGTGCTTTTGCTTGACCTCGACCGCTTCAAGGAAGTGAACGACACCTACGGACACCGAATCGGAGATTTGGCCTTACAGCAGGTGGTATTGCGGCTGTCCAGCCGGATGCGCGCCTCCGACACGCTCGCTCGTTCAGGAGGCGATGAGTTCACCGTGGTCAGCGACGTGTCCGATGAACACGGCGCCGACATTCTGCTATCGGCCCTCGAGTCGGCGCTCGCGGTTCCCTTAAAGGTGGAAGGGCAATTCATTCAAACTGGCGTGAGCATCGGCGTAGCGCTTTATCCCGATCATGGCCACAGTCCTGACGAATTACGTGCCGCCGCTGACCACGCGATGTACATTGCGAAACGCGGTGCCCGTAGCTCCGAAAACGTCATCGCCTTCCCGCAGTCACCAGCCTAGTCAGGCGCCACGTCATTCTCTCCCGGTGCGGGTTGTCCGTTTCCCTACGCCTGTTGTAGGCTCGAAGGCAGTTGCGCGCCTCGGGTAACTCGATTCTTCCCTCGCCGGGATGGCGAAACTGGCAGACGCAGCGGACTTAAAATCCGCAGGCCGCAAGGCCGTGGGGGTTCAAGTCCCCCTCCGGGCACCAATAACATGAATAAGTCGCGGGCGTTTATCATTTGGTAAATGGCAGATTTTTTGCGAGATTCGCGGATTAGAATCCGCAGACCCTAACGAGATTTTAAGCGTCGGCCGATTAGCAAGCGACCTCAGCAGTCCATTCACAGCTTCGATGAGCGCGTTGCCCTGTTGTCGTAAATCGAGAATTTCGCGGAGGCCGATCAGCGGAGGCTTGCCGACATCAAAGGACTGATGCGGTTGGGGGCTGTTCTTTGAACGGAGGTTACCCAGAGCAGCTACACTCGATGCATCGGAATCTGCCGGTTAATAGGAGCAGCACATGCCAAAGCCAGGACGCCGCACCAGCACGCCTTCGGATGAATTGGCCCGGTTCACGGATCGCGAGGATCAGCAGACCGTTTTTCGGCGTCACTTGTTTTCAGTTCAGGAACCGCCCGTGCTGATGTTTTACGGCCTTGGAGGCGCGGGAAAAACCTGGCTCCTGAAAACGTTGAGAACCCAGGTGCCAGTCGATATCCCGTCGGCCTTCCTGGACTTCGACATCGCCGCCGGGGGCAAGCGGTTTGGCCTAGATCCCGCGACCGCGTTGCAGAACATCCGCCAGCAGCTCGCGGCACCGGCGCCGCGTTTCGACCTGGCTTTCGCTACCTTGAGGCACAGGCTCGGTTACGAGGCGGAGCCTGGTCTCTGGATCGACCTGGCAGCCGAAATTATGGGGAGCTTTGTGCCCGGAGGCGGGACCGTGCTCCGGCGGCTGAGCAAGCCCGTTCTCTCACGCCTCAAAGGAACGCCAATCGAAAGACTGCTTGCCACAGATTCCGGAACTCGGCTCACTATCGAGTTGCGCTCGAAGACCGATCAAGAGATCGGGAATGAGCTTTTGTACTATCTGGCTGCCGACCTGCGCGAATCCCTTCCCGTTCACCTGAATCGCGCCGTGAACTGCGTGATCTTCTTGGATACTTTCGAGGCGGTCGGAGCAGGCTTTCAAAACGAGGAACACAAACGCCTCCAGGAGAAGTGGATTCAGGACCTGGCAGCGGAATTCGATTTTGCGTTCACTGTCATCGCCGGGCAGAACCGGCTCTCCTGGGACGATGCAGACCCCGAATGGGCAAGCCACCTCGATCAACACCTTGTGGGGGGATTGTCTGAAGAAGATGCCCGCCATTTTCTTTCCAAATGCGAAATTAGTTCCACGGATTTGCAGAACAGCATTCTCGCCACATCCAAAGAGTCCACAGGCGGCTATCACTGTTTCAGTTTGGGTTTATGCGTGGACATTGTCTTAAACGAGCGCAAGGCAGGCCACGAGCCCGCCCCGGATACCCTTCATTTCAATCCGCAGGAATGGGAGAAGCTCGCCAGACGCTTTCTCAAGTCAATGGCGTCAGATGCCGAGCGCCGCTGGATTGAACGCCTCGCATTGACACCACGCTTCGATGAAGCCGCAGCACGCAAGGCTTTTTCCTCGGAACAGAGCGCGGCCCAGGATGCGGCATGGGAAGGCTTGCACGAATATAGCTTTGTGGAACACATCTCCGGCAGCCAGTGGTCGTCTATCCGCGCGGAGATGCGCAGCGCCTTGAAGAATCAGCCTTCCGCTCTGGAGCGAGTCAAGCAGGACCACCAAGCGTGGAAAGAATATTGGTCTGGGCGGTCAAAGGCTGTGGCGGATGAAGCCGCCGGGCTGGCGTGGTATCACTCCTACTGCCTTGACCCCTCGGCGGCTATGGATCTCTGGAATGAGCTGACAGTGAGTGCCCGCAAAGCTATCCCGGCCCGCATGAGAGAACACTTCAGCTTGTTGCAGTGGGTGGAACCGCTTGGATTGTGGGAGGGCTCTCCGGCCGAGGCTCCATCTCTCTTTTGTCTGGGCAATGAACTTGCTCTTGCATCCTGGAACGTAAGTTCGAACCAGCTGAAGGCCATCGGCTGCCTCGAGGCGGTGCTGCGTGTTCGCACGGAACAGGAGTTCCCCCAAGACTGGGCCGTGATCCAGATCAACCTCGGCAACGCGTGGTGGAGGGTGCCTACGGGCGACCGCTCGGC
>PLQW01000240.1 GCA_003160215.1 Acidobacteriaceae bacterium | reverse complement strand
CACTTCAGAATGCCAAAATCACTCCGATCGTGCTTTGCATCCTTGATCCAGCGACGCGCGAAGGTATGCAGATGGCGGTACTCCTGCGGCGTAAATTCCTCCCGCCGCGCCTTGTCCAAGAAAAGCTTGCCCTTGGGCACCTGCCTTTCGCGGATGTATTGTTTATCGGCCGCGAAATTCATGATGGCGCGGAAGGTCATCATTTCCTGACGGATCGTGCCGTCCTTTGCTGCCGACGGGGGCGCGTCGTCCTTTGGCTTCTGCCCGGCGATACCGTCCCGCGACGGCCCGACGCCGTGCGGCTTTTTCTTCTCGGCGTTATTTTGCTTGCGCCAGAGAGGGTAGGCTTTCCATTTGTCCTCGCCCAGGAGGGTGATCTGAATGTTCCCTATGTAGGGAACCAGGTGCAGGCGGATGTGGGAATCGACGACCTTCCAGCGGTGCATTGTTATCTGGCCAGATGTGGCAACTCCTTTTTGGAACTCGGAGTATTCCGTAGCGACTTCTGCAAAGGACTTCTCGAATACCGGCACGTCGTGCTTGACGCGGAAACGGATGTCGGCGTCATGGTCAAAGGCCTTGTCGCGGGCTTCATTGATGTCGGAGGTCTTCAAGGAAATCGTTTTGTATCGGTTTTCCTTAGGTACCTTGACCCGGCAATACCAGTTGCGGTGCTTTACATCTGCTCTGCGGAAGATGACGAGGCCGGTTTTGAGTTCTTGAACATCGACGAGGAAGGACACGGGGTGGGTTTCTTTCTGTGCATGTTTTGTGTATAAATTATTTGTAACTCCTTGATCTGCCTTATCTGTGCAGAGGTTGTATATAACATCAGTAGAGAAGGAAGTGTGTAATGTCAATTACTTATGATAGTTGCCTTATCCTCTCAAGAGAATGGACCTAAATTAAGTAATTGATATACCTTTGAAATTCTCTTCTATTTTTGACTGTGCAGGTGTTGTGTAGAAAAAATCGATGCCGATTCCACTTCAAAACGCCACAACTACCAAAGAGTAGCAAAATGAACTAGATGCCTCCAGTGTTTTAAAAAACTGGAGGAGAAATATGAAAAAAGATCGTCATCTTACCTATGAAGATAGATGCCAGATTCACGCACTAAAGAAAAGAGGTTTCTCGCAGTCGGACATTGCGTGGGACATAGCTGTCCACCGCTCCAGCATTAGCCGGGAACTGCGCCGGAATTCCGGCGCGACCGGCTATTACTACCATTGGGCGCAGTCCAAGCTGCGAACATAAAACCCAGATACCTGACATACGTCGCCGTGGCCTTTGTTGCCCTCTCCTACATTTTCGGTTTCGTCGCACAACGCGTTATCCAGACAGTGGCCGATCTTAAAAAGATCGCGGCGGGAAAGTGGCATTACCGAAACATCCAGAAGGAAAAGCGGCCCAATCAGAAAAACATCGTGAGGGAAGAGCTAAGGAACCCCTGAACAAGCACCGTTTGCAACGTTGATGGTATAAGGCGGCACGCTGTTGGCGTGTTTGAGCCGCCCGGAGCAGGGATTTTTGGTTTTTTTTCCGGTAGTGGGCGCAGTTTTCCTGTGGCGGCCCGGTTATCCGGTTTCCATCAGCAGATGTCTGGCCTGATAGATGTTGGTCAGCGCGAACAGGATGAAGAGGTGCTGTTCGTTTTTGAACAGGCCGCGATAGCGCACCTTGCGATAACCGAACTGACATTTCAAAATCCGGAACGGATGCTCGACTGCCGCGCGGATTCCAGCGAGCAGACGATTGACGCGCTTCTCTTCGTCAGTGGTGTCCGCGCCGGCAGCGCGCTTGAACGGAACGTACCAGTGGGGAGACGCGGCTTCTGCATCGCGCGGCGCGTCGGCAGTGCGGGTTTTGTTGTGATAGCCGCGATCGCCGTGCGCTGTTTCCTCGTCGCCATGCAGCAGCGTATCGCCCATCGCATAGTCTGATATTTTTCCGGTCGTGCCTTCCACCGTGTGCACCAAACCCTGCGCGGTATCGACGCCGATATGCGCTTTCATGCCGAAGTGCCAGTCGTTGCCTTTCTTGCTCGACGTCATGTCGAGGTCGCGTTTACGGTCGTGGTTCTTCGTCGAGGGTGACGCCGCGATCAATGTGGCGTCAACGATCGTGCCCTGCCGCAGGATGAAACCACGCTCCGTCAGCAGCGCCACGACTTCCCCGAACAGCGTTTCCGCCAGATGGTTTTGTTCCAGCAGATGCCGGAAATTCAAAATTGTCGTTTCGTCGGGCATGCAATCTGCACCAGCGTCCAGTCCGGAAAATTTGCGCAGTAACGGCGTTTCGTGCAGGGCATCTTCCATGGCCGCATCCGAATACCCAAACCATTGCTGCATCAGGTGAATCCGCAACATCGTTGCCAATGGATAGGGTCGACGGCCATTCCCGGCCACCGGATACACCGGCGCAATCCGCGCCTCCAGCCGCTTCCACGGCATCACCCGCTCCATCTCCTCCAGAAACCGCTCACGCCGCGTCACTTTTTCCTGACGCCGAAACCCGTTTATATCTCCAAAACTGCGCTGCTCCATCCTCATCCTCCGTTATTCACAGAGAATCATGCCGCAGCTTGTAATTCAAGAGACTTGTTCAGGGGTTCCCTAACGGAAACACTGATGGAGGGAATGACTACGGTCCGCTGCCGCAGCTGTAGAAGTTCAAACATAAATCGGCAGGGCAGGAAAATCACAATTTGAGGCTCTGTTGCTGCCCCTTCCAATCATATGCGCAGTATGACCGCAGTTTTTCCGGAGAGACAGACGATAGCTTGATACCCCACCCTAAAGAGACCAGCAGGATTCTCTCCAACGTCCATCGCAAGTGTTCCTCGGCATAACTCAATGCTATCCAATCTCTTTCTGTGAAAACGTCGCCATGCACAGCAGCATTTCGGATCGCACTCAGGGAAACGCCAGAGCTCTTGTCATGGAGGGGCCAGAGGTCGCTGAGGTCGATGGTGAACTGTTTCTGGAATTCCCTGTATAAATCGCCGATGTTAGCTTTTTCAGGCGGCGAAACCGCAAAGCGCAGAGCACTCTGCACCCCTGTCAGCAGCCTTACGATCTTCACTTCAAGCGGCAGCTCGCGCGCTAGCAGCGCAAAAACTGCGGTGTCCACGAGTCCGCCATTGCTTGAGCTAAGGTACTTCTTTGAAGCAAGAGAAAGGAATTCGCTGAAACGGGCGGCATCTCGTAGGACGAGCGGCTCTTCGTGATCTGGTCTCTTGGCCAAATTGCTGCCCAACCCGAAACGCCAATGCCTCTTGTGCACATTGGGGCATTCGTTTGCGCTCCAATGCCAGCAGACAGATTGTTCTCTTGAGGCGAGAGACGCGAGAATGAGCAAGCGGTCAATATCCCTCTTAACTGTTTCACCTTCTTTGATGCCGTCAACCTGGATCGCAAAGCCTCGTTTCTTGATCTCCTTCTCATCCTCAAAACTGTGCTGAACAGTGATCTGTCGAATCTCTGCCGTCGCGCCATCGGAGAGCGTGAACCTGTAGACTGGCCGCTCAATCCCGTACTCCTTCGCCTGGCGAATTTCGTGCTCCTCGTGCGTCGCGAGTATTTGCAGAAGCAGACATCCATTCATTACGAACCAAGCCGACTTAGGCATTTCCCGTTCCGGTGTGTTTCGAGAGACGATCTTCACGTGCAGGTCAACAAGCCTCCCAGACACATGAGTGAGGCAGCGCATCTCTCGATGAGTAATTGTGACCCCTGGTTCGATCCAAATCTCTGTCGATGACCATTCCTCATCGACACCCTCACGGGAAACAAATGACCCTGTGAAGGCAAAGGGGGAGCGTTCCTGCAAAAGCCGCTTCGCCTGTTCCAGCGTGGGATAAAGATAGATCTTGGCCTTCTTGCTCTGCGGCGTGATGTTCGAGAATTGGGCGAGAATTCCTGGAATTTTGATTTCGGATGACCTGAGTTCACCCTTGATGATGGGTCCTCTCTTGGCAGCTTCTTCAGGAACCATCACTTCTGTCTTGCCGTGGCTCATGTTTTTTCCTTAGACACGTTCATGCGCCTGGCTATTAATGAAGCCATCGACGATCAAATTACATGATCTCCCGAATGCGGTTGGTAACCTCGTTGTGCTGCTCGCGCGGTTTGGCGCGGCGGTGCACGCAGACAGCAACGGTCGCCTGCGTGTAGATCGAGAGACGCGACGGCTGCACGATCTCGATATGGACGATGCCAATATCGTCGTTAAGCTCGGCGCGGCCTGGAAACTCGACGATCTGCCGGAAGGTCGTTGTCTTGGTGTCGCCGCGTTGCGGCGTCGTGTGGGAACGAACCCCGCGGCTCGGGATATTCCTCTCGTCCTGGCCGGTGGCATCGACCTGCGTGATGATCGCGAGATACGTTTGGAAAAACGCGTGCCGATTGTAAAGCCTTTTCACTTGGCACACGCCGCCGCCGATGCTTTGCAACTTGGTGATTTTGTCCTGGTCGGCGTTTACGCTCACGACCTTGATGCGCTTGCATTCGAGGGCGAACGCCTCGCGCGGTAACAGTGGCGGGCAGAGGATCAGGTCAATGTCGCCTTCACCGGGCGCATAGAACGGCGAAACAACCTCGGGACAATAAAAAGCGGCGGCAGGCAAGCCCAGCTCTTCGAGGATGAGCTCGCGGGAATCCGGGGAAAGCATAAGCCAGCGGATGATGTGCTTCTCGTCGAATTCCGTGACGCGCGTCGAGCCGTCCACGTAGGGATAGGGGGGAACCTCGAAAAATCTTGCTTTGACGGGCTGGCCCGGCGCGATGTGGGCGGTGTCAAAGCTACGCCACCGGTATGTGAGAGCCTCGCTCATTCAGTGTTTCTATAATAGCCGAGTGTCTCATGAGCTTATCCGGCCCTCTTTGCTAGCCGATAAAGGAAGTTATCGGATGGCAACTCGCCGGGGCCCATTGCGTCCGGTGTGGAGGCGGTATGAACAGGATAGCCGGACATAAAGGGGGTTGTGTCCGGCTAAGGCGGATCTCGGTTTCCGGAGCTTTGACGGCTTTACCGAAGCGACCTCATGAACTCCGCCGCGCGCGTCACGTAAGCGGGGTCAACCCATCGAGTGGGACTGCGCTGAAAACTGAGCCGCCCATTGAAGGTACCGAAGATTTGTTGCATTTCGGGCGAGAGTACCTTAAGCGGTTGGCCGGTGCGATTACGTCCCATCACGCTGATGCATACTGCCTTTTTTAGCAACCGGCTACACTCAGAACCCTTGATTAATACGAGTTCGGCCCTTTGCCGCTCGAACACTCGTTGATGTCGTACATGAAAGTTGTTTGCAAAAAGTCTGCGTGTCTCTTGATCGCCAAGGCCATCCGGCTTTCCTGCCACCAGGACTTCAAAATACCCCATCAAATAAAGTGCCGGTTCTGATCTGTGATCCCAGCCTTCCAGTCCGCAATAGAAAATCAGCATGTCGCCTTCTTCTAAATGACGCAGACCGGCTTTGGGCGGCGTGGGGTCGCCATAGGTAAATGTGGCGAACTCTGGATCGAAGTGGATAGACCGATTAGCCATCGCGACCCGACGGGGCTCTGGGAAATATTCTACGAGCTTCCGTTGCTTCAGGCTGGTCGTGTCGCCATATGTGCGTTCGTCGATGCCGAAGCCATCAGGAATCGGAATGTAATCGAACGAACCGTCGAGGAATAACGGCCCGTGTATTCCTCCCGATCCACTATCGATCCCAATTCTGAGCATCGCAACTTTCATCTGTCAGCACTTACGTCTGGCTGAAATTTTCTTTCCACAAACACGGGGGAGCGTAACGGTAAAGTCCCCCTCCTGCCAAACGAACTTTGAAGCAGGGTTTCTGGGCTGATGATTCTCAGCCCACCTAAGAAGTTTTTGGACTTCTTCCCGCATCTCGCGGGGAAGGGATCGTGACATCACAAACCGCACATGCTGATCTTCAAACATATGTCTGAAAAGGTTTGGTGCGAATTTCTTAAAGTCTGGGCCTTTCTCATCCAAAAAGACGAAGCGGTCGAACGTTACAAGAGGTCCTCTGAAGGTTTTGCTCCAGTAGAGGCGCTTCGCGCCAAGCCATACTGGGCTAGAGGCCTCACTCTTAGAGGGGTTTATACCAATCCAATTTATCTTACGAGCTATATCCTCGGAGCCAGAATCTGGACTCTTCCCACCGACGCCAATTACCGCGTCAAAACGATAGCCCCGGACCTGACCCATACAATCATGAATACCAAAAATGCGGGATTCGTCAGGATCACCTTTGTGGGTCCTTTTGTACACCAACGTATTCAACGGTTCTTTCATGCGATCCAAACCGATTGTATCCCCGTTCATGCACTGCGGTCACCTGAGAAGAGCCTTGTAAAGCGTCGAGCGGCCCACATTCAGAAGGTTGGCCACATACTGTCGGGATTCGCCCTGGTCGATCAGCTTCCGGGCATGGTCAATCCGCTCGGCGGTAGGCCTGAGCGCGACAAGTTGTAGCGCGATTATCTGGTCGTCGGTGCTGGTGCGGGCGTAACCGTATTTCATGCCGCCCTATTTTTGACCCGGACTGTTGACACACGTCAAGCCCGCGATTTACGGGCCTTCCGGCCATGAGTCAAAACTTACTTTTTGTGAAACACGGGGAGGAAGATGGTAGTAAACTACCGTTAGGCGTTCGCGTTAATGCGCGCGGACGAAAGATCGATCTTGTTATGATGAGCCGATTGCCTCCCCCTACTATCGAACTCGTAAAAGCAGAGGGCGATAAATTCGACCGGGAGTCGCAACTGGTCGAGGAAGCACTCGGGCAACTCTCGGCGCGTTTTCCCCGAAATACCGAGACCTCTCACGTACTCTTGAAGGTTCTGGTTCTCAATAAGCTTTACGCCACACAGATCAACGACATCGACGTTGAGAGGGTTGCTCGCCACATAGCTGGCCTCGGCATCGATTCCCGCCTTGACGCTGGCTCGCCTGATGCCGTTGATCTTATCGCTAACGTGAAAATCGGCGACAAGGTACGCAATAACTTCTCTTTCGGCACCAAATATTGCAGCTGGCACAACCCCGCCGCTTATGCGATTTACGACAGCAATGTTGATGCCTGTCTTTGGTGCTATAAGAAGCAAGACTCCTTCACAACGTTCGCTCGCCAAGACCTTCGGTATCTCGGCTATCCAGTCTTTCTGCGTATCGTGACTGCCTTTCGAGATGTTTACGGTCTTAAGTCGTTCACCTTCAAGCAGCTCGATAAGTTCCTTTGGGAGAAGGGCCCCCAGGCGAAGGAACTCTTAAAAAAACGTTCTGAGCGCGCGAACGCTGGCAGTTGAGAGGCGCGAAGAGGCGCGCGGTTTTTACCCATGGGGCGGGCGATTCCCTTGGAGTTCGATGAAACATAGACAAATCGCCGTTGGCTGCTACAGGTTCCCTCTACCTTTGGCGAGTGTTTCACTTGCGTGGAATCCAGAGTGGACGGCAAGAAAGGAACCTTCGCTACTGACAGCAAAGAAGGCGAGGATGGTACGACGGTCTTCTTTTCCCGAAACGATCTCAAGCACATTTCGAAACTTTTAAGTAAGCTGTTGCCGATTAGAGCGCAAATGACATGGCAGAACAAGATCCGATCGAGAAGATGAAGATGGCCCATCCGGTGGATGCCGAGCTGTTTGGACCGATCGGTGCGGCAGCAGCGCATATCTGCAAGGACCTTGCGCATTGTTTCGTTGACAAGCGATTCGAATTCATGGACCCAGCGGAGTATCAAGCTATCGGGCGCCCATCGGAGATGATGTGCATCTACTGGCGGGAGATGCTCTTCCGTGTTTATTGGGCAGCCGCGTTAAACCTGATGCGGCATCAGCGGTGGCAGGCGGGTTGTGTGGGTGCCTTCAATGCTCCCGCGAACCTCTTGGCCTTCGCTGCAAGCTTGCGAGGTCTTCTCGAAGCTGCGCCAGACGCTTGGTATTCACTGAGGCAGGCTCCCGGTTTACTAGCCGAGAATCGACATGTGATCGAGGCCGCGCTCAACCGTTCGGCAGACAAGTTCGGCATTAATCAAGAATTCGAGGACCGCCTCATTCACTTCATATACGCACGGAAAGTCGGGAAGAGCGAGAAGGAGATGACCCCGGACAGTCACATCGCCCGCGCACCAAAGGACTACCGGAACAGCATTGGGCTACCGGATGATGAGCGCGAAGCATTGAATGAGCTATACGACGAACTCTGCGGGATTTGCCACCCGACTGTCGATTCACTGACCTTTCTTTGGGAGCAGGAAACGACCGGTATTCGGATCAGAGAAGGCCTGGACGATCTGCATATCCGTCGAATTTGCCACAAGTATGAGCGAACAATAGGCTACTGCCTGAGTCTCAGCGTTACGCTTTCGGCTCTTTGCCTAAAGGCGCTCAACTTGTTTTCGCTGCCGGAAACCAGGTGCCCACAAATTGAGCGATGGGACTTCAACGCAATTCCTGCTTGGAGAAAAGCTCAAGCTGCGGCGTCGAGAGGCACGGTGCAGTAGATAAGTGCACGATTTGTGCTGTACTTGCGAGATATCGGTGTTCCGAAGGAAGAGATTCTTCGGCTCCGACTAGATGAGCCTGAGCGAGTTTCGGCCGTGCTTCAGAGTCAGGAACCTAAAAAAGGCGCGTCACATTAGCGGATTTTCATGGTTCCATTCGTCCTGAGTTTGGACCCATGTAGTCTTACGCCCTGCCCTCGTGCGCGCCACCCGGCGCGGACGGGAATATCAGTTGCCATTTGCCCGGCCCGATTCCGGATTCTTGATTGCGACGAGGTTCACGCGCTCTTTGACACTGTATCCAGGATGCTTGGCGACTTCGAGGTCGAATATTTGGTCGAGACTGTCAATAGAACCGCCGATGCCGCTCCGGGTTGACCAATCCGTTATAACAACACACGGCGAGGGACGCCCTATGTAGTGGCTGTGAACCAGCAAGTCAATGTCCTTCGCGCCATCCTTCGTCAGCTTGGCGTGGATGCCGATGATGATTTGTTCCATGCGTGGTGTCCTCTGTTTCGATTCTGATCGGAAATCAAAAAGCCGAGCCAAATATCTTGGCACCCTCCGTTATTGCTTGATCCCGAAGTCGTATCCACTGTTGCCTAGCGCAGCGAAAGTTAGCATGTATTCTCCAGGCTTCAAGTCTTCGTTGGGGGTAACGACGAAAACGCCATCGCTCACTGTCTTCGTGGTAATGTCCGGCAGTCGATCTTTGCCAATGCCAGCCTTAAACGTGAACATATTTCCGCCGCTGGTTGTTTGCAGTTCGCGGTGATCTTTCTTTTTATCCAACCGCACGATTATCAGGTCCCGCCCAGAACGGCCAGCTACATCAGCGAGAGACGGTAGTTCTTTGATGCAAAACGTCGGCCTTTTATCTTCGATCTGCACTGGGGCCTCCGCGCCATGAAACGTCCAGACCATCTGCGGAGTGAGTCCGGGCACAAACATCTTGCCGACATGCTTGAGTCCCCCGCCAGCCATTGAGATCGGCTCCAGCTTCTTCCATCCTTGCGAACTCTGATAGTAGAAACCGTCAGCAAGTGACTGTACGTCATGGGGAACGTCAGTGCCGTGCGCGCTGTAGGCAATGACCGCAATCAGCAAGACGACAAGCTCCATCGGTACAATTTTCTTCATCGCTACGCCTCGCCACCTAGTTAGAGGGTAAATCATTTCCGGCGTCGCGGCTCAGGCTTTTGCTGAATACTGGCCGTGCCAGCAACAGCGTTTCCAGTAGGTACCGATGCGTCAAGCACGCCGCAAGCTCCCGGAAGTGTCGCAGGATTGCACGCATGGGCGCGGTGACGATACGGGGGCGGCAATTCGGAAAGCGGCGCTTGTTGTGCGGCTGTCGTCTTTGCCTTTTCCGCCGTTTACTCGGCGGGTATGTCCACCTCGATATAGCTGCCCGGTATGGCGGCGTTTATCCGGGACCTAATGCCCGTTATTCTTCTCCATCAATCTCGACTTTTCAAAAGGAGGCCAAATGGACCCGGAGGAAGTGAAGAATCGTCTGCTCAGAGCACTGCAAGCCCGACCGCACACAGTGTATGAAATCGAACTCAGGTTCTGGCGTCAGAGCGTCTAAGTGCGGATCAGGCGTACGGCTCGCAAGGCGATCGCAGATTACGTCAGTGGCTTGTCCCGCATACGTGCTGGGGCTGGAGACCGTACCGAGATCGCTCAGGCCGTGCCGATGATGAATAGCGCCGCCGCAACAACCAGGTAATGCAATGTGGTGATCTCAGCCATAAATCAAACTCCGAGGTCCTTGGGGCTTACTAATCCAAGTTCTCTTCAATGACAATCGCCGAAGTCGTAATCCATTACGTCTATCTTCAGGGTGCCACTGAGGTATGGGTACGTGAGATGTCCATTAGGACTAAAGTACAGGGTGGCCGTTTTTGTCTCGTATTCGGTTGGATCGACACACTTTTCACCATCGTATTTCGTACAAGGCTTGTTAACTGCTTCCCTCGTTGTGTACTCCCAGACGTCAGCCTTGCTGCCCTGCTCGTAAGCAACAGTCTTCGCGGTCATTGGTTTGCCCACAGCCTTTTCAACTTCTGCAGAGGTCATGCCCTCTCTTATGCAATGTCCTCTTACCTCGTCGGCAACAACGTTCTTCCATTTACTCAAAGGCATTTTGGTCGGTGCCGTGTCGGCTTTCTCGTCGTAGTATGTCCTACTGTTTAAGTAAGTGTCTTTGTAATCGGGACTGGACGAAGTTGAGCTGCCACCAATGCTACCAATGCCAGCAACGATTGCATAAATGACACCAATAACAATCGAGACCAGAAAAAGAGAACCAATCACTTTTAGAGTTGTTGAGAACACATCACCAAACTTCGCCACACTCCACCTCTCTCTGGCTATTACAGCCCAGTTTGAAGCGACGTACCAGAGCGTCGTTCCATCGCTTCCTCGCTGCGAGGTTAGTAGGTTCCTGTCTTCCCTGTCAGTGATGACGGTCACTGCCGAATCAAATGCTGTACCTGCTTCTCCCGCTTATGCAGGCAGAGTTCGATAGACGGCGGCGGTCCTGCACCATCCGGCCAGAAGACTTGAATGTCGATGGAGTGGTTACCGGATGCAGCGGGATCGACGATGGTCTGGATAACCTTCGGATCCTTATTGATTGGCTTCCCACGGATTGATGATGGTCGCACCGATGCCCTCGAAATCCCGCGTGTTCCGGGTAACTATGGTTAGATCGTAGGCAAGCGCAGTCGCCGCAATCAACGAATCGACCGTTGGCAGAGGCCTTCCTGTCCGTGCTCCCTGCGCCACAAGCGATGCCCAGCGATCGGCCACTTGGCGATCCACTGGAAGTATGCGACCAGAAAACCATGCTTCCAGGTCTTGCTTGAGCCATTGTTCAAGTTGGGCGCGGCGCTTGCCGTCGGCAAGCAGCTCGATTCCCTTTTGAATTTCGGCCAGGGTGATGACGCTCACATGCTGAGATTGACGATCCGTTGTCTCAAGCCAGCGCTTGACGCCAACATCGGGGCCTCCCGACCGATTGTACTCGGACAGAACGTTCGTATCGATCAGGAAACCGCTCATGCAAGATCAACCGGGCGCGGATAGTCTTTGGATCGCTCCAGATCGAGATTTGCTCCGGCAAAGGGAGAATTGAGGAGTAAGTCGGAAAGATTATCGAACCGCTTGTGAATTGGGCGCGCCTCTGCGGCGACGGGCAAGCCCGCTTCCTTGGCGACAAGTTCCTGAAGGTAGTCGTCCAGCGAGACGCCCCGCGCATGCGCTCGCGCCATCAGGCCTTTTTCTACTTCAGGATCTAGGTTTAAGGTCACGTTCATGGCTGCGGCTCCTTCTTTCTTCCACAATATCGGATATGGGGGCTTCTGTCACGAAGTGAAGTGCAATGGCCATTTCTTGCCCGGCCGACGTGGCCTCGCCACCCGTCTTATTTGAAGAGCATTTGTCTTTGCGAACCTTTCGGTGCTCTTTGTAAGGCGCGGGTTTGCTGTTGGGGGGATTACAAGGGGGGTTTCAGTGAAGCGTTTTGAAACTCCTCTTGTGAGGGGGAGCCGCATGGTTTTGGCGGCGTGGGGGTCTCCCGCCCACCCCGGCTTTCCCCCTTTGGGGGAAACGGGAAAAGGGGATTCTGGAATCCGCACCGTGCAGCGAGTTTTATGCGAAAGCGGCCAGACTACCCTTGTTCAGACGCACCTGGATGTCACTGTTCCTGACCCCCTTCAGATAGACCATGGTCGAGGCGATATCGCGGTGTCCCATCCACTGCTGAAGCGTTCGGATGTCGATGCCGTCCTGCAGGTGCCGTGTGGCGTAGGTGTGGCGGAACTTGTGGAGGAACCAGCGTCCGCAAAAGGGGCCATCGGCACAGCGATTGACTTTGATGGTGCCGCTCTCAAGCTTGTGAGAGACAGCGCAGTGTCCGCAATTCAACTTGCCACGCCAGACCACGGATTTGAGCTTTTCCAGCATGGCGCCGTCGGGCCGGCCGGTTGCGCTCGGGAATAGCGGATCATCCGGGGTTGTATTTGCCGGGCGGAATCTCTGAAGCATCGTGATCAGCTTCTGCGGGACCGGGACTTCTCGCTCCTCCCAGTTCTTCGGATGAAAGCCCCAATGCGGCTTCGCTGTAACGCGCACGGCCGTGTGCTTGAAATCGACATCGCGCCAGGTGACGAACCGGCCCTCGGCATCGCGGAATCCGGACATGAGATAAAACTTGAAGCGGGCTTCTTCGGTCGCGGTGCAGGCCTTGAATAATTTCGTCAGTTCGGAATCCTCGTAGATCGGCCGTACTGTTTCAACGAAACTTGGCCAGTCGGCGGTCTTGAGCACCTTCGGTTTTCCGTGCTGCTTGAGAACCTGGGAGAGAACCACAAGCTTGTTGTAAACACTCTTGCCTTTCTGTCCCTGCTTCATGCACTGCGTGGCGAAGGCGAGCAGATCCTCCCGGTCCACTTCGTCGATATAAGGCCGGCTGCAGAAGTTCCTGAACGAAGCGAGGATCGGCCGGTATGTGCGGAAGGTTCTTAACGAACGGTGATACTGAATGTAATCGCTGTAACGGGTGAGCGCATCGGCGACGGTGATGCGCTCCGGTTCAGGTTCCGGAATAACGGGTGCCGGGAGAATTCCGTTACGAACGGCGGAGAGTTCGGCCTGCTTGATGCGGGCCTTGTCGGCAGCCTCAAAGCCATTCGGCCCGACCGCTTCGCGGTAACGTTTGCCACCATCCCACCACTCGATGAAGTAGCTGCCCTCGGGATGGGTTTCGTCCCTCCCTTGCACGCGCACATGGTCGCGGCGCAGCCGGCCCCTGCTGTCAAACAGAGCCTCGGCAAGCATCCATTTTTCGTTGATTTTTATTCGTTTGAAGAGTTTGACCCGCGAAATTCTAGGCATCGGGCGGTTCCTCGTCTGAACCGCCTACATGATCGCCCACAAGGGGTCTAAGTGCAAGATAATTATGAGATATGGTGACAGGGCAGCGTTCTAACC
>PLQW01000099.1:2882-3055 GCA_003160215.1 Acidobacteriaceae bacterium | reverse complement strand
AACGAACGGCCAGGATATTTGGCCCGTCCCACCAGTACACCTTTTCTCCGAACGAACTGTTGTCACGATAGACGCACTCGAATGCCGTGTCCTGCATGGCATGGAGAAGAAGAAACGGCGCATCGCCCAAGGGACGCTGGATGAGCACGTACGAGCTGTGCCCGCCTATGTTT
>PLQW01000099.1:0-2813 GCA_003160215.1 Acidobacteriaceae bacterium | reverse complement strand
AAAGGGAATCCAAGGTCGCCGATCTCCAGGATGCGATCCGTCACGTTGCGAAGTTCGACATCCCAGAGCAGGGAACGCCCTTCTCCTCTTCGATATTTCATTGTGAGACTAAAACTCCGGACGCCATCCTCATTCGTCGACGTTCCCTTATAATTCACAGCAAATGTCCCGGCATCGAAGCTCACCTGCCGGATATCGCCGGACCTTCCGGTCAGCTCCGGCCTCCACTTTCCCTTCAGGACAAAGTTCGAACGCGGGGACCAATTGCGATGGGCCGGGTTGGTATCGGTCACATCCCAGACCTGAGTCACCAGATCTCCCGTCCAGCGGGAGTTCGAGACATCCACAGCGGGCGTATTTTGTTCGTTCCCGATAAAGTTCGTCCCCAGCGGGTCACCCTTCCTGGTGATCGAAGAGATCGAACCGTACCTTCGATCGAATGAGACGATCATGTCCCCTGCGGTGAGTTCCACGAGGGGATTCTCGTGCGGGCCCAGGGATGCCTGCGAAGTGCTGGAAACTGATTTCGCATCGCCAGGCGATTGCGGGGACTGAGGGGCGGGTGATTCCGCTCCCGCTGCCTGGCTTAACGAATCCGCTGCGGGCATTGCCTTCCCTGAACCAACAGCCAATAAGGTCGTAGCTCCCGCCGCACCGACGTCTCTAAGGAGTTCTCGGCGAGTGATTCGCTTACTCATGGATGTCTCCCAGATCAGAGTTGATCTGGCTCCGGCAATCCTCGCGGATCTCCCGGCATCGGATTGGGGCAGCTATTCAGGAAACACGAAAGAGCCTTCTACCTGGAACGTCCCTGCAACCGTTGCAGCGCCGGTATTCGGCTGTCCGCCTCCTATCGATACAGAGTATTTACCCTCCGGGATGATCGGCTGGCCCGCCTCAGTTACCATGCTCAAGTCGCGCGGCTTCAGGTCGAAGTGCACTCTCTCCGACTGGCCAGGATCGAGGTGCAGGCGCCGGAATCCGCGCAGTGCGCGGATCGGCGAGCCCGCTACATCCGGGAAGCTGAGATAGAGCTGCGCCACCTCATCACCGGCAAACTTGCCGGTGTTGGTCACGGTGACTTCGGCGGTGATGGGCTGGCCGGCAGTCACCGCGCTTGCGGGCAGCGCGAGGTCACTGTACGAGAAAGTCGTATAGCTGAGGCCGTAGCCGAAGGGGTAAAGCGGCGTGCCCTGGAAGTAGCGATAGGTGCGGTTCTTCATCGAGTAGTCTTCAAAAGACGGAAGCTGATCGACGCCGGTGTAGAAGGTTACGGGCAAACGACCGGCAGGATTGTTTCTTCCGGAGAGCGTTTCCGCCACTGCGGTCCCACCCTCTTCGCCGGGATACCATGCATCGACAATGGCATTCACGTGACCTTCGGCCCAATTCACTGCGAGCGCGCTCCCGTTGGTGAGAATGAGCACAACAGGCTTGCCGGTGGCCACAACCGCTTCGAGTAGATCCTCTTCGGGACTGGGCAGATCGAGGCTGGTGCGATCGCCGCCCTGGAAGCCGGGCTCGTTCACTTGCATCTCCTCGCCTTCCAGCTCGCTGGTGATGCCAAGAACAGCAATCACCACGTCAGCGCCCCTAGCCGCGGCAATGGCCTCGGGCTGCGGCTTCAAATCGAGCTTCGACCAGACCAGCGTGGCGTTGGGAATTTCGTCTCCCATCGGGGAGTACTGCACGCGCAGAGCAGCGGGCTTGCCGGCTTCGAGATGCACACGTCCCAGCTTGGCCTCGTTGGGATTGCCGCCGAAAGCGGAGGCGACGCCTTTGCCGTCCAGCTGCATGCGGAAGAAGCCGTTGGCCTTGAGGCCAAGATTGTAGTCGCCCGTCTCGGGTGCGGTAATCTCGCCCTCCCAGCGAATAACGAGCGGGCGAACGTTGGCAACTTCAGCGGGCAATGGCTGAGCAGAGGCATTGAGCGTGGGTTCCGTGCGCTCTGCCAGCGGCTTCATGGCCTCAGGGTGGTTGATGTCGCTGATGTCGAGTTTGGAGTAGCTCACTCTGATGCCGGGCTTGCCGTCAAACGTCAGCACGGAGGCGTGAACGGGGTCCGCATCGAGGCTCAGGAACTGCGTTCCCGGCACATACTGAACGGTGGCGCCCGCGAACTCCTTGCGCAGGCCTTCAAGGATAGACACGGTGTGCGTTGGGGCTCCGTTGTAGTTGCCGAGGAGAACTCTGGTCTGATTTGCGAGAGGCCCGATGACGGCGATTTTGATGCCACTGGTCTTCAGCGGAAGCGTACCATCATTCTTCAAAAGCACCATGGACTCATCCGCCAGCTTGCGGGCCAGATCGCGGTGCTCGGGGCTGTCTAGTTCCTTCTCATCGATCTTGGTGTAAGGAACCATATCGGGCGGGTCAAACATGCCCAGCTTGATCCTAGCGGTGAAGAGGCGAATGAGCGCGGTGTCCACCGCACTCTCGGGAAGATAGCCCTGCTGCACGGCTTCGAGATAAGGCTTGTAGTCGTAATCGTCGGGGTTGGTACTGGCGCCGAAACATTCGTTGTCCATACCACGCATGACCGAAATGGCCGCGGCCTGGGGTAGCGTCGGCCGGTAATGGTGGCCAGAGAAAATATCGCGAACCGCTCCGCAGTCGGAGACCACATATCCCTGGAAGCCCCACTTCCCTCGAAGCTGATCCTGCAGCAGGAATTCATTGGCGCACGCCGGCTCACCGTTGATCGCGTTATAGGCGCACATCACCGATCCGGCCTTGCCTTCCACGATGGCGGCGCGGAAACCCGGCTCATAAGTGTCGAGTTCATCGTGCCTGCTCACATCCACATCCGCAAA
>PLQW01000093.1 GCA_003160215.1 Acidobacteriaceae bacterium | reverse complement strand
CACGCCTCTTGCCGGCTTTTTTGTGAGCCTGGCCGGCGCATTGACGTGTGCGCGTCTGGGCAAGTGCGAGTTATGATTTCCCGAGAGGCTGCTCTTTCATTCCACTTCCACAAAGCAACGCAGGCGGGGGGCTCTTTTTATGCGTAGTACGGCCGGATTTGTCGCAAAGTTATTTCTCTGCTTCGGGGTGCTGTTCAACCTTGTTGTCGCAGCGTCCGACTGGCAATCGATCGGGCCCGAAGGCGGCAACGTGCGCAGTCTGGCCTACGATCCCAGCGATCCCAACCGCATCCTGCTGGGCACCAGCGCGGGACAACTTTTCATTTCCAAAGACGGAGGAAATTCGTGGGCGATTTTTGCTCACCTCGGCCCGGGCGACGACTACGTTTTCGACCACATCGTCTTCGATCCCACCAACCCGGCGACCGTGTATGTGGCGGCGTGGGGACTGTTCAACGACAATGACGGTGGCGTCTTCCGTTCCGATGACGGTGGCCGTACCTGGCGAGAGCTGATGGGGGTGCACGGCAAGTCGATCCGCGCCCTGGCCATGGCGCCCAGCGACCACAACACGCTGGTGATCGGCGCTCTCGATGGAGTGTTTCGCTCCCGCGACGGCGGAGCGACCTGGGAGCGCATCTCGCCGGAGAACCACGCGGCCATCGAGAACCATTCCTCGCTGAGGAATTTTGTTTCTGTCGCCATCGATCCCCAAAATCCCGAGGTCATTTATGCCGGCACGCGGCACCTGCCGTGGAAGACCACGGACGGAGGCGCAAACTGGCACAACCTCAAGGAAGGAATCCTGGACGATTCCGATGTGTTCAGCATCATTGTCGATCCCAAGGTTCCATCGCGGGTTTATGCCAGTGCCTGCTCGGGCATCTACAAGAGCGACAATGGCGCCGAAGTGTTTCACCGCGTGCAGGGACTGCCGCATTCCGCAATTCGCACCCGGGTGCTGCACCAGGATCCGCAGCGTCCGTCGATTGTTTACGCCGGCACCACGGGCGGACTTTGGAAGACAGTGGACGGTGGTACCAAGTGGGCGCTGGTTTCCTCACCTGATGTCATCGTCAATGATGTCCTGATCGATCCTCGAGATCCGAATCGTGTGTTGGTGGCGACCGACTTACGGGGAGTACTGGTCAGCAACGACGGTTTTGCGCACTACACAAGCTCGAACCATGGATTCTCCCATCGCGTGGTTGGCGCCGTGGTAGTGGACCGCAAGGACCCGAACCGGCTCTATGTGGGAGTGGCCAATGACAAGGAGCAGGGCGGCTTGTTCCTGTCCGACGATGTCGGCAAGAGCTGGCGGCAATCCAGCCGCGGGCTGGCGGGGCGCGACATCCTGAGCCTGCAACAGGCGGAGAACGGGGCGCTGTTCGCCGGCACCAATCACGGCATCTTCCAATTGGCGTCGTTAGGCGCTTCATGGTTGCCAATGAAGATGATTTGGGGGCCGGTGCCGGAATGGCAGCCGAAGCCAGCGGAAGCCGAGGCATCGCCGGTGGTTTCCAAAGGGAAGTCCTCAAAGACGGCTGCGGGCACCAAGCGCAAAGCTACCGTTGCAAAGACAAAAGTCCCGCCAGAGCCATTGATTCCCCTTGCTACTGCACCGCGGGTGCGGTCGCTGCAGATGGGCGAGAAGGCCTGGTTTGCTGCCACGGATGACGGGTTGTTCATCAGCGTGGACCAGGGAGAAAGGTGGTATGGCCAGACAGTCGAGGGTGAGCGCGAGTTCAGTGTCGTCAACAGCTACGACGACGGGACCGTGACGCTGGCCGGCCTCAAGGGTGCCTACCTCTCACGGGACGGAGGCAAGACGTGGACTAGCGTGGCGTTGCCGAAATATGTGAGCGGAGTTTACAGCCTGACGTTGACGCCCGGCGCCGCACTTTGGCTGGGCACCCGCCAAGGCGCGCTGCGCTCCACCGACGGGGGACAGACGTGGCAGTATATGCTGGGCGGCCTTCCCAAGGACGATGTTCTGGCGGTTCGGTACGACCCCAGCGGCCAGCGGCTGCTGGCTACGGCGCTGCATTCTCGTGCCGTGTTCCAGAGCAAGGATGGCGGACAGAGCTGGCAGAGCACACCCGAGGCGGGAGTCTCAATCCGTACAGCCCTGAATTACAAAGGACGCCTGCTGGTTGCCTCTTTCTATAACGGCTTGCTGCTTGAGGAAGCGAGTGACGCCGCATCGGGATTCTGATTCCGTGCGCGGCGCCATGGGAACACCTGCACAGCCGTACTTGACGAAAGGCCAGCCATGAAAGTGGTTGGCCTTTCTACCTTCCCGGCAGCCGGTAGTCTTTCTTGAAATCGACGTCATCGCCGTTGATCGGGTTCCCGTCCGCACAGATTCTCCGGTGAAAATATTCTTCGGCCATCCACATCTCGCGCCCGGCAGCTTGACAATCTTTCGATATTTCTATAGAAATAGAAATATGAAAGAGAGAGCGATGGCAAAGAAGTCCGATCCGGAACAAATCGTGCGATATGCCGATATGCTCGCCGCGATGGGCACAGAACCACGGCTGCGCATCATGCAATTGCTTCTCTCGGCCCATCCCGAGGGCATGGTTGTCGGCGACATCGGCAGCGAACTAGATATTCCAAGCTCCACGCTATCGCATCACCTCGACAAGTTGAGGAACGAGGACCTGGTTAAGGTGCGGCGCGACGGGACATTCCTCTGGTACACAGCGAGTACCGAGTCGCTGGAAGAGCTGCTCGGTTTCCTTTACGCCGAATGCTGCACTCGGAACAAGGCAGTAAAACCCGAACGAATAACCACGATCTGCAAATAGGAGAATTCTATGAGCGCGGAAAACATCAAGGAAGCCGTCCGAGAAAAATACGGCCAAGCTGCCCTTCGTGTCCATACGGGAGGCAGTTCCTGCTGTGGAGCATCCGCAGCCGTTGAAGGGGGTTGCGACCCGATCACCTCGGACCTATATGACGCCGACCAGGCGCACCAGATTCCCGAAGAGGCGCTAAGGGCATCGCTGGGATGCGGCAATCCAACGGCGCTCGCCCAGCTAAATCCGGGCGAAACCGTGCTGGACCTCGGTTCAGGCGGGGGCATCGACGTGCTGCTCTCCGCAAAACGCCTCGGGCCTTCAGGCAAGGCATACGGGCTCGACATGACGGACGAAATGCTGGCACTGGCGCGCGAGAATCAACGCAAGGCGGGCATTGACAATGTCGAATTCCTGAAAGGCGAGATCGAGAACATTCCTCTGCCGGACAATTCGGTCGACGTCATCATCTCCAACTGTGTCATCAACCTATCGGCTGACAAGAGCCGGGTTTTACGAGAGGCATTCCGCGTCTTGAAACCCGGCGGCCGGTTTGCGGTTTCAGACGTTGTGGTGCGCGGAGATGTACCCGAAGAAATTCGCAAGAACGTGTTGTTATGGGTGGGCTGCATTGCAGGTGCGCTGAAGGACACGGAGTATGTCTCCACGCTTACGGCAGCCGGATTTGAGTCCGTCGCAATCGAGCCGACAAGGGTTTACAACGTCGAAGATGCGCGCGCCTTTCTCACCAGCGAAGGCGTCGATGTAGATGCGATCGCTTCGCAGATCGAAGGCAAATTCATGAGCGCTTTTGTGAGAGCAAGAAAACCGCAAGCGGCGGGTTGCGGTCCGAGCTGCTGTGCGCCCGCCGAAGTCGCGAAAGGGTGAGTGCGATGCCAACGCATTACAACGTACTCTTCTTATGCACCGGGAACTCGGCGCGCTCGATCATGGCCGAGGCGATCCTGAACTACAAAGGCAAGCCGAACTTTACCGCTTACAGCGCGGGCAGCCATCCCTCAGGCACGGTTCGACCGGAGGCGCTGAAGCAGATCCAACTCGCTCACCTGCCGGTCGAGGGCTTGCGCAGCAAGAGCTGGGAGGAGTTCGCCAAGCCCGGTGCACCGGAGCTGCATTTCGTATTCACGGTCTGTGACAACGCTGCGAAGGAAGCCTGTCCGATCTGGCCGGGCCAGCCCATGACCGCGCATTGGGGCATTGCCGATCCTGCCGCCGCAACCGGTACTCCCGACGAGATCGAGCGCGCCTTTCGCGAGGCGTTCGTATCGCTCGACCGCCGGATCAGTCTCTTCCTGGCGTTGCCACTTTCTACGCTCGACAAACTGGCCCTCAAGAAAGAGATCGACCGCATCGGGCAGCAGTAATCACGGCGAGCAGCCAGACTGGAGGTTTACCGATGGGCACAACCAGCCGACTCAGTTTTCTGGACCGATACCTGACTGCCTGGATTTTCGGGGCCATGGTGGTCGGGGTGTTGTCCGGGTGGCTCGTGCCCGGCATCGTGCCCTTCCTCAATCGATTCAGCATCGGCACCACTTCCATACCGATCGCGGTTGGATTAATCGTGATGATGTATCCGCCTTTCACGAAAGTCCGGTACGAAGAGCTGCCGGAGGTTTTTCGGAACAAGCGGGTATTGGGACTGTCTCTGATACAGAACTGGCTGGTCGGGCCGGTGCTCATGTTCGTTCTCGCGATCGTCTTCCTGCGCGGGTATCCCGAATACATGACAGGGCTGATCCTGATCGGCCTCGCGCGGTGTATCGCCATGGTCATCGTGTGGAACGAGCTGGCACGGGGCGACACCGACTATGCCGCGGGACTGGTGGCATTCAACTCATTGTTCCAAGTGTTCCTGTATTCGATATATGCGTGGATTTTCATCACGGTGCTGCCGGCCAAACTCGGCCTGCACAGCACGGTGGTTAATGTCTCCATTGGGCAAATCGCGAAGAGTGTTTTCCTTTACCTCGGCGTCCCGTTTCTGGCGGGTCTTCTGACCCGCACGGTGCTGATGCGAATTAAGGGGCGAGGGTGGTACGACCATAACTTCGTGCCGCGCGTCAGCCCGCTCACTCTGATCGCGCTCCTGTTCACCATCGTCATTATGTTCTCGCTGAAGGGCGAGTACATCGTGCGCTTGCCCCTGGATGTGCTGCGAATCGCGGTTCCGCTGTTGATTTACTTCGTGACGATGTTTCTCGTGTCGTTCTACATGGGGCGGAAGCTTGGGGCGGACTATTCGAAGACGACGACTCTGTCATTTACGGCGGCATCGAACAACTTTGAGCTGGCCATTGCAGTGGCGGTGTCCGTGTTTGGCATTAACTCCGGAGTTGCTTTCGCCGCAGTCATCGGGCCACTGGTGGAAGTGCCCGTTATGCTTGCCCTAGTGAACGTCGCGCTCTACTTCCAGAGCAAGTATTTTCTTGGCCCGCGAACGGCAGAGATTCAGACCATCAGGCGGTGAAGGCCTGCCTGGGGCCGCGTGTCGGAGAAATCCTCGACCTGCAATGGGGGTGGCTTCAGGAACTCATGGGCCACGCCAGTATTACGACCACGATGGATATTACACGGGAACGGTTGGACGGGAGAAAAGAGAAACCGCCGGGCGCGTAGCCACGGCGGTTTTGGGTAATATCCAGTGATACAGCACCCAAACAAACCCAAGTTCGTTGGAAGCGATCACCGCAACTCTATGATTGCGTTGGTTGCGGGGGGTGGATTTGAACCACCGACCTTTGGGTTATGAGCCCAACGAGCTACCAGACTGCTCCACCCCGCATTTCGATCATAACGTCTGCTGCATCTGCGGTCAAACAACGAGTATGGGGAATTCACCAGGTGGTTCCAATTTGGTCGCATTTGGGAGCGCCGGGCTCCTGATTCGCACTCGCGCAAGTCGCTCGATCCGACCGCCGATCCGGCCGCTTTTGCGATCGCGCCGGGGAACCGGTTCCAGCGGTTGACCGCAGATGGTAGCCTCTCTTCATGGCTGATGAGCACCGGGACGACAAAATACAAAGCGCCGCCATCCTGTGGGCACGCTATTCGGAGATCGCCTTCATCATTCCGGCCGCGGTGGTGGTTGGATTACTGATTGGCAAACTGCTGGATTACTGGCTGCACACCCATTGGCTGTCTATCGCCGGAGTTATCGTGGGGTCCGTCTTAGGGTTTGTGCAGATGATTCGGATGGTAAGTAAGCAGAAAGAATAGCGACGGCTGGCTCCGCAGCTGCGATAACTGCGGGGTCAGTTACAGTCCTGAGTGTCACATGGGCCTGCGGCCCATGCACAGGAATGAAGATCAACCACGGAGGGACGGAGATCACGGAGAACCTCAATGAAAACGAAAACTCCGTGCCCTCCGTGTCTCCGTGGTAAATGATTTTCTGCGAGCGGTCTCCGGGGTACATTGGTCTGTGCCCACTACGATGCCCGAACCCACTTCCTCGGCAGCGGACGAATTTTATGGCGGTGCGCTGAAGCGTATCCGCAAGTACCTGGTCGCGGTGTCGGCCGCAGGCTTGGTGGTGTGCCTGGTTTTCTTTCGCTGGCCGGTGGCTGCGGGATTTCTGGCTGGAGCGATTGTCTCCTACGTCAACCATCGCTGGCTAGAGCGAGCGGTGGACGCATTGGGAGAGCGCATTACCACCGGCGAGAGCAAGGAGCGAGGCGGTGGAATCGTCTTACGCGCTGGGCTGCGATATGCCTTCATCGCCATCGGGGCCTATGTTATATTTAATGTTTCTCTCACGGGTCTTTACGGCTTCCTTGGGGGCGTGTGTCTTCCGATCGCAGCCGTGGCCTGCGAAGTCGCAGTGGAAATATTTGTTACGCTGCGGCGCGGACTCTGATTTCCCAAATACCTTTGACGCGCGTACCGGCTGACACCGGGTGTGCGTCAACCAGCGGTAATCGCATTACTAGATCCGGTCTTTCTACGAGCAAGCCTTCATGCCTGAGCAACTTTGGATAACGGCCCTTCTGAATAAATACTTCGCCGGCTTGGCGAATGCGATCCTGGGCATCTTTCATCTGCACGCCGCCTATCCCCGAGCGCCCATTCCCAATTATGTGGCGATGCAGTTGGTGGTGTTTGTACTGATCCTGCTATTTTTCGCGATCGTACGGGCATGCCTGTCGGTGGACGATCCGGGAAAAATGCAGCACCTGATGGAGGAGGTCGATTCCTTTGTCACCAAGCAGAGCCACGAAGTGATCGGCCACGGATACGAGCGATACGTAGGCTATTTGACTGTCCTGGGTATCTTCATTCTGTTGGGTTGTCTGGTGGGTATCGTACCCGGGTTTGAATCGCCGACCGCGATTCCATCGGTGCCGCTGGGTTGCGCGCTGGTCACCTGGTTCTATTATCACTTCCAGGGCGTGCGCGCGAACGGTTTCGGCTACGTGAAGAATTTTATGGGTCCAGAACCGTGGCTGGCGATCCTATTGTTTCCCATTGAGATCTTCAGCCATCTGGCGCGAATTCTCTCGCTCACCATACGTCTTTACGCCAATATGTTCGCCAGCGATCTGGTGACCCTCGTGTTCTTCTCGTTGGTTCCGCTGGCTCTCCCGGTGGTGTTCATCCTGCTGCACATTGGCGTATCGGTTATTCAGACCTATATTTTCGTGCTGCTGGCGACGGTGTACATCGGAGAGGCGGTGGCGCACGAGCATTGAAGAAGCAATTAGCAACTAGCAATTAGCAGTTAGCTTAGTCTTGACGGGCGAATGCCAGGGCGTTCTGATGGTAAAGGGATCGAAGAAGCGGGCTGGCGCTTCCAGCAAGCGCGATCAAATCGCCAAAGGCCAAGAGCTAATTGCTAACTGCTAACTGCTATTTACAAGTTTGCTGCCAGCGTGAGGGCGTCAGCACGGTGAACGTCAACCACCCACTGGCAGCGATTCATAAGGAGAAAGAAATGAAGAAACTGACGACGGTATTGTTTTCGCTGGGAGCCATGATGCTAATGGCCATGCCAGCGTACGCGCAGGGCGGAAGCGCCGCTGCTCCGGCGACCAATTGGGTCCCCATAGCCTCCGGGTTCGGCATGGCCATTGCCGCCGGACTGGCCGCACTCGGCCAGGGCCGAGTGGGCGCCGCCGCCTGCGAAGCGATGGCGCGAAATCCTGCTGCCCGGCCAGCAGTCCAACTCGCCCTGATTCTGGGCCTCGCCTTCATCGAGTCGCTGGTGCTGTTCACCCTGGTGATTATCTTCGTCAAGGTCGTCTAGTTTTCGCCTTCGACGGCATCGCAACGCCCTGTCTTCGGATGGGGTGTTTTGTTTATTGGAATTGACGGTTCGCCTGTGGAACTGTCATTACGAGCGCAGCGAGGAATCTGCTGTTGTTTGCGTCCTGGAACTGTGGCTGGGGGAAAAACAGCAGATCCCTCACAGCCAAAGGCCGTTCGGGATGACAACTCAAAGATGGCGAATGCTGACCCGCACTACCACGCCTACTTCAACAGATCCTGCGCACCCTGAATTGCGTATTCGAGCACTCGTCCGGGCAGCACGCCGAGGTAGATGGTAGCGACCAGGCTGATCGCCAACCCAATCCCCAGTCCCACTGGGATGCGCGCTACCGGAGCTTCACTCCGCTCATCGCGCATGTACATATAGACGATGATGCGCAGGTAATAGTAAGCAGCAATTGCGCTGTTGATGACGCCAATAATCGTGAGCCAGACCAGGTTCGATTGCAGTGCGGCGGAGAAGACGTAGAACTTGGCGAAAAAGCCGCCGGTGACGGGAATGCCAATCAGCGAAAGCAGAAAGATGGTGAGGATGGCGGCAAGCACGGGCGAGCGGCGTCCTAATCCGGCGTAGTCGTCGAGAGTGACGTACTTCTCGCCGGCGGACGCGAAATGGCTGACCACGGCAAACGCGCCGACGTTCATCGCCGCGTAGGACGCGGCGTAGAACATGGCGGCAGAGATGCCGACCTGCCGTCCGGCCGCGAAGGCGACCAGCAGATATCCGGCGTGCGCGATCGACGAGTAAGCCAGCAGGCGCTTGACGTTCTGTTGCACCAGCGCGCCGATGTTGCCCAGCGTCATGGAGAGCACCGCCGACACCCAGACCATCCAGAACCAGCCGGGCGCGCCCGTGGCGAAGAGCACGCGCAACAGTACCGCAAACGCAGCCGCTTTCGGGCCGGTGGACATCAGTGCGACCACCGGCGCTGGGGAGCCTTCATACACGTCGGGCGTCCACACATGGAAGGGAGCCGAGGCCACTTTGAAGCCCAGCCCGACGAACATCAGCCCCACCGCGAGATAGGCCAGGGTGGACTGCTGCGTGTGCAGATAGTTGGCGATGTTGTAGATGTTGGTGGTCCCAGTGGCGCCGTAGATCATGGCCACGCCGTAGAGGAAAAACGCGGTGGCAAAGGAGCCCAGCAGGAAATACTTCAGCGATGCTTCGGCGCTTTCGGCGGCGCGGCGGCGCATGCCAGCAAGGATGTAAGTCGAGATCGAAGAAATTTCCAACGCGATGAAGATGAGCACCAGTTCGATGGCGGAGGACATCAGCATCATGCCAACCGTGCCGAAAAGAATCAGAGCGTAGTACTCGCCGCCGGCACGGATGCTCTGCACATCGAGGTAGTCATACGAGGCAAGGATGACGACCAGCGCGATCATCAGCACTACCACATGGAAGAACACGCTGAAGGTATCGACCCTGACCATGTGATAAAAGGCTTCGCCATAAAAGCCAGTCTGGTAGGCAGTCGCGGCCAGCGCTGCGAGCGTGCCCACCAGCGCCACGATGCCCAGCGGCTTTTTCGATCCCTGCTCGGGAAGCACCGGGTCCACCATCATGACGATGATGCCGAAGATGCTCAGCACCAGCTCGGGAAGGATCCGAATGTAGTCAACGGCCGGAATCATCGTCCGATCACCTGCAGTAGAGCTTGCATCCCATTACGCGTAAAGTCGGCGCGTACCAACGATCCTGGAGCATGGGCTGCGTGCGCCTGGACAGCGCTGGAAAATTGCCGTAGAGTCGCGGCAACGGCGGGATCAATGGAGTGCAGCCAGAGCATGGGCGCAACTCCCATGACCAGCGCCGCAATCGCCAGCGGCCACAAGGAGACGCGCTCGCGAGCGTCGAGGTCGCGCAACGAATTGTTCGCCGGATTGCTGACGGCTCCGTAGAACACGCGCTGATACATCCACAGCAAATAGCACGCGCTCCAGATGACGCCGGTTGCCGCCAGAATGCCATAGAGCTGCCTCGCCTGGAACGCGCCACTCAGCACCAGGAACTCGCCGATGAAGCCATTCAACAGCGGCAAGCCCACCGACGAGAGCATGATGAACGCGAAGAAGGTTGCGTACACCGGCATGGGTGTGGCCAGTCCGCCGTATTCGTTGATGTCGTAGGTGTGGCGGCGATCGTAGACCATGCCCAGCAACATGAACAGCGCGCCGGTGGAGATGCCGTGGCTCAGCATCTGATATACGGCGCCATCCATTCCAAGTTGGGTGAAGCTGAAGATGCCCAGCACCACAAAGCCTAGGTGGCTGACCGAGGTGTAGGCGACCAGCCGCTTGATGTTGGGCTGAACCATGGCCACCAGGGCGCCGTAAATGATGCCGATAATGGCGAGCGCGATAATCCAGGGAGCGTTGCGCCGCGCCTGGTCGGGGAAGAGCCCAAGGTTGAAGCGCAACAAACCGTAGGTGCCCATTTTCAACAGCACGCCTGCCAGCAGCACGGAACCCGCGGTGGGTGCTTCGACGTGCGCGTCGGGCAGCCAGGTGTGTAACGGGAAGAGCGGTACCTTCACCGCGAAGGCCACAAAGAAGCCGAGGAACAGCCAGAGCGCTGCGTTTCCAAAGCCGGGGACCTGGCCGCCCTGAATCATGCTCTGGATGGTTACGAAGTCAAAGCTGCCGGTGCGCGCATACAGCCATAGAATTGCCGCCAGCATGAACACCGACGCGATCATGGTGTAGAGGAAGAACTTCACGGAGGCGTAGATTTTCCGTCCGTGCCCGTACATGCCGATAATCAACGCCATGGGAATGAGCGTGGCTTCCCAGAAGAAGTAGAAGAGAAACAGGTCGAGCGCGACGAAAACGCCGATCATCGCGCTCTCGAGCACCAGCATCAGGATGAAGAATTCCTTCACCCGATCGCCGATGGAGTTCCACGAGATGAGTACGCACAGCGGCATCAGGAAGGTGGTCAGGATGACCAGCCACATGGAAATGCCATCAATGCCCAGATGGTAATGAATGTTGGGGTGGGCGATCCATGGGATGTTCCGCTCGAACTGGAAGCCGCTCTGTCCCCGAACCAGGTACCACGGCAAATGCAGTGAAGCGAGCAGGGTAATCAGCGAGACCGCCAGCGCGAAATAGCGGATATCGCGATGGCGGCGGGGGAAGAACACCAGCAGGATCGCTCCCGCCAGCGGCAGAAAAATAACGATGGTGAGGATGTTGTTGTTGATGAAATTCATCGCACACCCCTCCACACCATGAAGGCAATCACGGCCGCCGCGCCGACGGCGACCCAGCCCGCGTAGGAACGGATATTGCCGGATTGCATCTGGCGCATTTCATCGGAGACTTCACGCGCACCGGCGGCGCTGCCGTCCACTGCGCCATCGATCAGCCCGCGATCGATCCCTTTCCAGAAGACGTTCAAAGACAGCGCGATCAGCGGTTGTATGAATACCGCCCCGTAGAGTTCGTCCACCTTGTACTTGTCGAGCACGAAGGTATAGAGCCCGCCAGCAGCCTTTGCCATCCTTCCGGGCAACTCTGGCCGCTTGTAATACAGCCACCAGGCGCTCAGGAATCCAAGCAGGGCTATCGACACCGAGATACCAGTGAACGCCAGCTCCGTGGTGGATTCGCCCTGCTCCTGAGCTCCTTCGGCGGGAGCCGCCGGCGCGTGGAAAACCGGCGAAAGAAAGGCGTCGAAGTGATCAGATCCCTTGAGAGAGTGGGGAACGCCAACCCATCCGCCAATGAACGAGAGCAGGGCAAGAATTATCAGCGGGACTACCATCACCATCGGACTCTCATGTGGAGCACCGTGCCCGTGGCTACCGCCAGCGTGGGCATCGTGCGCGTGACCGGCCGCCTCAGGATTGGGGCCGCGGTAGTCACCAAAGAACGTGAGGAACCATAGCCGGAACATGTAGAACGAGGTCATGCCGGCGGTGATCACGCCGATCAGCCACAGGCTGCGATAGCCATTGCTCCAGGCGGACCACAGAATCCGGTCTTTGGAGAAGAAGCCGGCGAAGGGCGGCAAGCCAGCGATTGCAAAGGTCGCGATGGTCATGCACCAGAAGGTGTAGGGAAGATGCTTTCGCAGGCCGCCCATGTTGCGCATGTCCTGTTCGCCACCGAGGCCGTGAATCACCGAGCCCGCCGCGAGGAACAGCAGCGCCTTGAAGAAGGCGTGTGTCACCAGGTGAAAGATTCCGCCCACGTAGTCCAACACGCCGCAGGCCATGAACATGTAACCAAGCTGCGAAATGGTGGAATAGGCCAGCACCTTCTTAATGTCGGTTTGCACGATGCCAATCGACGCAGCGAAGATCGCAGTCAGCGTGCCGATAATCGCGACCGCCATTGCGGCGTCGGGCGCGCGGTTAAACACCAGATGCGAGCGGGCCACCATGTACACGCCTGCAGTCACCATGGTCGCGGCGTGAATTAGTGCGGAAACCGGCGTGGGGCCTTCCATCGCGTCCGGCAGCCAGACATACAGTGGAATCTGCGCGGACTTGCCGGTTGCACCGACCAGCATCAGCAGGCCAATCGCCGTCAACAAGCCAGCAGCGCCGGATTCGATCGGGTACTTACCGATGAGCGGCCACAGACTGTCGTACTGCAGCGTTCCGAAGTGCTTGATCAGCAGGAAGAGCGCGATCAGGAATCCGAAGTCGCCGACCCGGTTGGTGATGAAGGCTTTCTTGCCCGCGTCGGCCGCCGACTTCTTGAGGAACCAGAATCCGATCAGCAAGTATGATGCCAGGCCCACGCCCTCCCAGCCCACGAACATCAGCAAATAATTGTTCGCCAGCACCAGGGTGAGCATGAAGAACATGAAGAGGTTGAGATAGGAAAAATAGCGGTAGTAGCCGCCTTCATGCTCCATGTAACCGACGGAATAAACGTGGATGAGGAAGCCGACGCCGGTGACCACCAGCAACATCACCAGCGAGAGCTGGTCGAGGTAGATGCCGAAGTCCGCGGAGAACGAGCCCGCGCCCAACCATGTGGCATAGCGCTCGATGTGCGGGATCTGGTCCGGCGGCAATCCGGCGAACTGCGCGGCCACCCACAAGGCCATGGCAAACGCCAGCGCCGTGGAGCCCAGCGCGATGGTCGTCACCAGTCCCCTGGCGAAGCGCTTGCCTAACAGCCCGTTGATGGCGGCGCCGGCCAGCGGCAGTAACGGAATGATCCACAAGTGCATAACTTGTCTCGCGGGACACTCAGTGCGCCCCAGTACCAGTGCGCGGCGGAGCGCCCTTACAGCTTCAGCAAGTTCACGCGATCCACATTCAGGGTCTCGCGGGTACGGAATACCGAGATGATGATGGCCAGTCCCACGGCCGCTTCCGCGGCAGCCACTACCATCACGAAGAACACGAAAATGTGACCGTCGAGCGACTTGAGTTGCGCGGCGAAGGCAACGAAGGAAAGATTGACGCCGTTCAGCATCAACTCAATCGACAGGAAAATGGTGATGATGTTGCGCTTGATCAGGAAGCCTGCAACTCCACAGCCAAACAGGATCGCGCTCAACACCAGGTAATAGGAAAGAGGGACCATTTATTCCTCCCTCCGCGCCAGCACCACGGCGCCCATGATGGCGATCAGGATCAACAGCGACGTCACCTCGAAAGGCAGCAGGAAGTCGCGGAACAACAGACGCCCGATGGCTTGGGGATTTCCGAACACGTCGCTGCCATTCATTACCGTGGGCCCGCCGATGGCGATGCGGTCCAGCCCGGCGAGATGGCTGACCACCCAGACTGCGATGCTCAATCCAATAATGAGTCCTGGGACGCCCAGCACCGTGGCGACACGACTGGCATGCTCGGTGCGCTCTTCCACTCCGGCGTTCAGCAGCATGATGACAAAGACGAACAACACCATCACCGCGCCGGCATACACAATGACCTGCACGGCGGCCACAAATTCCGCGCCCAGCAGCAGGTAAATCAGGGCCAGCGAACCCATCACCACAATCAACGACAGGGCGCTGTTGATGGGGTGCTTCTGCACCAGCAGGTTGATCGCCCCACCCACACACAGCGCAGCGAAGATGAAAAAGAGAACAAGAGGCAACATGGTTATCCGTTTACCGGCAAGACTGCTTTGCCGGGGTGCAACTCATCCCAAGGCGTTTAGGCACTTGGCATTTAGCATTTGGCACTTAGCAAAAACGACTCAAGCCGTGAAATAAGGGAACTCCTCGAACCTGAAAACCGCAATCCGCTATTGCTAATTGCTAATTGCTGCTTCACTTCAGCGCCACGACCAGACTGGTGACGACGATATTGGCGATGGCCAGCGGCAGAAGAAACTTCCAGCCGAAGGCCATGAGCTGGTCATAGCGGAAACGCGGCAACGTGCCGCGGACCCAGATGTAGATAAACATGAAGGCAAACACGCGCAACGCAAACCAGAACACCGGCAGCAGCGACTGCACAATCGGCGGACCGAAGACCGGCCCCGACCATCCGCCCAAAAACAAAATCGAGGCCAGGCACGCGACCGTCACCATGTTGGCGTACTCGGCCATGAAGAACATGGCGAACTTCATCGAGCTGTACTCGGTGTGGTATCCGGCGACCAGTTCGGTCTCCGCCTCCGGCAGATCGAAGGGGATACGGTTGGTCTCCGCGTAGGCCGCCATGATGTAAATAAAGAAGGCGACAAACTGTCCCTTGAACAAATTCCATTTAGGGATGAAGCCCAGCCACGTGCCCGCTTGCGAATCGACAATGTCGCGCAGGCTGAAGCTGCCGGCAAAGATGAGCACACCGATCAGCGACAAGCCGAGAGCGATTTCGTAGCTCACCATCTGGGCCGAGGCGCGCAAGCCGCCGAGCATCGAATACTTGCTGTTCGACGACCACCCCGCCAGCGCCACTCCATACACGCCGACCGAGGTGACGCCTAAAATGATCAGCAGCCCAATGTTGACGTCGGCGATCTGCAACGGCGTGTTGATGCTGCCCAGCTTGATCCATGGACCAATTGGAATGACCGCGATGGAGGTCAGCGCTGTGGTCAAGGCGACGACTGGAGCCAGCAGGTACAAGGGCTTATTAACATAAGGCGGTGTGAGGTCTTCCTTAAAGATAAACTTTAAGCCGTCGGCGAGCGGCTGCCAGATGCCGAATGGCCCCACCCGCGACGGTCCCCACCGGTTCTGTATGTGGGCAACCACTTTGCGCTCCAGCAACGTGGTGTAGGCCACGGCCGTCAGCAGGACAAGGAGCGCGATCGCGATCTTGACCAGCGAAACCAGGATGTACGTCCCAATGCCCATGTAGCTATCAGCACTCAGCTTTCAGCCCGTCAGTTAAATCGCCGTTCGTTTTTCGCCCTTCGCTGCACGCCGGAAGAGCAGAGTTGTCATCCTGAGCGGAGCATTCGCCGCCTTTGCGAATGCGAAGTCGAAGGACCCCTATACTGTCCAGCCCACCCGCTCTCTTAATTCAACTGCCGCCTCGAATCATGCGTGTCATCTCGATCGAGGTCGCTACGGCGACTGAGTCGAGGGATCTGCGGTTCTCTGCCGTCCCTACGGGACTCGAATCCTCTAACTGCGCACCCAGCGCTGAAGCGCTGGGCTAAGCTCTTCCGCCCCATTCGGGGCTGATTCTTGCGTACTGCCTTCCACTGCGGCGAATCGACACGAGATCGCGCCACAATCTCAAGGTCTGAGCACTCATGACTCGGGCCCGATACGTCTGCTCTTGTTACAGAACCAGTTGCTGCCTACTCGAAACTCGAAACTTTGAAACTAGCCACTAACCACTAATCACTTCTTCTAATCCGCCGCGATCTCTTTATCGGCCGGCGTCGTACCGTAGCGCTCCATCACGGTGTTCAAGGTGGGCGAGTACCGGCCCAGCGTGCCCGAGGTGAACAGCGTGTCGTTGGAGGGCAGCACGAGTTCCGGATGTCCCGTGCCCGTAGCGCCGGTGATCTGCACGAGTTGCGTATGCTCGTCGTGACCGCTGAGCAGACCGAGCCGCGAGATGTCATACCCCGGGACCAACCGCTGAATTTCGTCCAGCATCGCGGTGGGATCGTAGGGGCTCATCTTGGGCTCCAGGTTGTGCTCAGTTAGCCACACCGCGTGCCGGTCGGCTTCGCCGGATTGCGCGCCACGGCTCTGGCCCATGTCGGCGCGCGTGCCTCCGCCGCCAAACGGCACCAACTTGTGCACGTCGTATCCCATCCGATCGGCGATGCGAACAATGCACTCGAAATCGTTGCGCACGCCCGCAAACTCACCTGCTTTCTTCAGCATCTGTACGTCGCCGCAAGTGTTTGTGACAGTCCCGCCTTTTTCGTAAGCATTCGCGAGGGGCAGCACCACGTCAGCAATGCCGGCTGTCTCGGTGAGGAACATGTCTTGCACCACGACGAAGGCCTTCGACAGGGCGAAGGGATCGACGCTGTAGCGTGCGACAGGGTTGGAGCCGACGACATACAGCGCTTTCAGCTTGCCGTCCTTGGCCGCATCCATCATCTGTAGCAGGTTCATGCCCGGCGACCGGGGAATTTCGTCGACCCAATCCTCGTGAAAGCTGGTCGCACTCGAAACGGGAGCGTAACCCGGCAGCATGTCGGGATAAAGGCCCATGTCGGCGGCGCCGCGCGAGTTGGCGTAATCGCCCAGGCAGATGAACTTTGCGCCCTGCGCCAGGCCGAAGTTCACCAGCGCCGTGACGTCGTTGCCGCGCAACTCCGATCCGAAAATAACAACCAAGTCCTTCTCGTTCTTCAGCGCCTCCCGCATCTGCGACAGGGCCTCACGCGTGAACTGCGGACCGATGACGGCGTCGGCGGCTGCGTCGTTTCCGGCGAGGAACTGCACCAGGCTGCCTTCAGAGCCGGGCGCGATCTGCGCGAAGGCGGTCGCCTGGCGGCGCAGCTTGATGGGATACGAATTCACCACATAAAGTTTGGCGCGATGCAGACGGACGTTGGTGCGAATCTGCCACGCCAGCAGCGGATGCTGGTCAGTAGGATTGTTACCGATCAGCAGGATCGCGGGAGCGTCGAAAACGTCACGCATGGAAGCGGTGGCATTGGCCTTGCCAGCCAGCGCCGAAGCGAATGCAGGAAAGTCCGCGGTGCGATGGTGGTCAATGTTGTTGGTGCCCAAACCCAGGCGCGCGAATTTTTGCAGCAAGTAATTTTCTTCGTTGCTGGTGCGGTTGGAGCCGATCACGCCGACGGCGCTCGGGCCGTCGCTGGCCAGCACTTCCTTGAACCGGGAGGCGATGCGTTCGAGCGCTTGTTCCCAGGTCGCAGTAACGAACTTACCTTCGTGCTTGATGAGCGGCTGCTGGATGCGATCGCCGCTGTTGGCGAAGTCGAAGGCGTAGCGCCCCTTGATGCAGAGGAAGTCGCCATTGATGCCGCTCTTATCGCGGTTGTCGCCGCGCACAATCTCCATGCCGGTGTCGGCGCGGCGCACGCCGAGCGTGGTCTTGCAGCCGTCGCCGCAATGGGTGCAGACGGTGCCCACGTGCTTCATCTCCCACGGCCGCGTCTTGTAGCGATAAGCGCCCGAGGTGAGCGCGCCGACCGGGCAGATGTCAATGCACATGCCGCACTCTTCGCACTCCAAATGATCTTGCTTGTTAGGCGCAATAATTGAGCCGGAACCCCGGTTCTGAATCCCCAGCGCCCAGACATCCATGCCTTCACCGCAAACGCGAATGCAGCGATAGCAGAGGATGCAACGCGGACGGTCGAAGTACACCACCGGCGACCATTGCTGCTCGTCGCGGTGGTTCTTCATGTCCATGAACTTCGATTCGGCCGCGCCGTACTTGAAGGTCATGTCCTGCAGTTCGCATTCGCCGCCGGCGTCGCACACCGGGCAATCGAGCGGATGGTTGGCGAGCACCATCTCGAGCATGGCCTTGCGCGCCTGCTTGATCTTGTCGCTCTCGGTGGTGACCACCATGCCCTCAGCGACCGGCGTGGTGCACGCGGTCTGCAGCTTGGGCATCTTTTCGATGTCCACCAGGCACATGCGGCAGGCGCCTTGCAGCGACAGGCCGGGGTAATAGCAGAAAGACGGCACCTCGATGCCCGTGCTCTTGCAGGCCTCAATGAGGAGCGTCCCCGCGGGAACCGTGAGTTTCTTGCCGTCAACAGTAAGGGTTACATCTGCCATGGAAACCGCTATTCGCTGTTCGCCTTTCGCTAGGGGCTTTTAGCTTTTAGCTTTTAGCTCTTAGCCTTTAGCTCTTAGCAATCAAATTCTTGTCGCGAGCGATAGCCGTCAGCTCTCAGCCATCCACTCTCAGTTAGCAACAATAACCTTCTAGCAACAACAACCTTGTACGACAGCAACCTTGTACCAACAACAACCTTGTACCAACAACAACCTTGTCATCCTGAGCGGAGCATTCGCGCTGTTTGCGAATGCGGAGTCGAAGGACCCCTATTGTCTCCAGCCCATCCGAGCTTTCAATCAAACTGTCATCCCGGTTCGCTTGCTAAGAGCTAAGAGCCAAAAGCTAAAAGCCAACTCACACCAATGCCGGCTCTGCCGCTTTCTCATACGGACATGGCTTGCCGTCGAGGTGGTCCTCAAATTCCTTACGAAACTTCTGAATGTAGGAAATGATCGGCATCGCCGCCGCGTCGCCCAGCGGACAGAAGGTGCGACCCAGCATGTTCTCCGCCAGGTACTTCAGGTTGTCAATGTCCTTGGCCGCGCCGCCGCCGGCATGAAAGCGCGTCAGCGTCTTCTTCATCCAGTCGGTACCTTCGCGGCATGGGATGCACCAGCCGCAGCTCTCGTGCTGGTAAAACTTGGCCACGCGCAGAGCGAACCTCACGATGCACATCTGGTCGTCGAGCACGATCACGCCGCCGGAGCCGAGCATCGAGCCCGCCTTCATCATCGAGTCGAAGTCCATGGCGACATCGATTTCGTCAGGCGTGAGAATCTGTACCGACGACCCACCCGGCACCACGCCCTTCAAATTCCTACCCTTGGTCATGCCGCCCGAAACTTCGTAGATCATCTTCTTCAGGTTGTAGCCCATGGGCAGCTCGTACACGCCGGGCTTTTCGAGTTCGCCGCTCATGCAGAACAGGCGGGTCCCACCGTTTCTGGGTGTGCCCAGATTGGCGAACCATTCGCCGCCGCCCAGGATGATGTGCGGCACGCTGGCCAGGGTCTCGGCATTGTTGATCACGGTTGGGCCGCCCCACAGACCGACCACTGCCGGGAAGGGAGGACGAATGCGCGGTATGCCGCGTTTGCCTTCGAGCGACTCCATCAGCGCCGACTCTTCGCCGACTTCGTATGCGCCTGCGCCGGAATGAGTGAAGATCTCGAGGTCAATGCCCGAGCCGAAGATGTTATTGCCGATGAAGCCGCGCGCGTAAGCGTCGGCCACGGCCTTTTCCATGATCTCCAGCAGGTAGCGATACTCGCCGCGCACGTAGATGTAGCCGGATTTGGCGCCGACGGCGAGCGCCGCAATCATCACTCCTTCGATGACGGCGTGCGGATCGTGTTCGAAGATAAGACGGTCCTTGCAGGTGCCGGGCTCGCTCTCGTCGCCGTTGCACAGCACGTACTTCGGCTTGGCCGACTGCTTGGGTACGAACGACCACTTCAATCCGGTGGGGAAGCCGGCGCCGCCACGGCCACGCAGATTCGACGCCTTGACTTCGTTGATAATGGCGTCCGGGCCCATCGAGATGGCTTTCTGCACGGCCTTGTAGCCGTCCAGTTCGAGATAGCGATCGAGATTGGTCGCGCCCATGCCGAAGCGCTTGGATACGACCTTGACCTCATCGGGATGGGAAACGAGATATGCCATGAAAACCGCTATTCGCTGTTTGCTATTCGCCTTTCGCTTTTAGCCTTCAGCTCTTAGCCTTTAGCAATCACTCGCGTGAGCCCTCTGGCGAAAAGCGAAAAGCGAATGGCGATTACTGCTGTTCCTTCTTCTTCAGCCCGTCAATCAACTCGTCGATCTTGGTGGGCGTCAGGTTCTCGTGAAACTCGTAATTCATCATCAGCGCCGGCGCCCAGGAGCATGCGCCGATGCACTCGACCTCCTCCAGATGGAACAGCCCGTCGGGAGTCGATTCCTTGTTGCCGATGCCCAGCTTCTTTTTGCAATGTTCGAAGATGTCGTCGGCCCCGCGCAGCAGGCAACTCACATTGGTGCAGACTTGGAGGTTGTACTTGCCAACCGGACGCGTGCGCAGCATCGAGTAGTAGCTGATGACGTTGCGCACTTCCAGATCCGACAGTTCTGTGCGCTGTGCGACCTCGTGGATGGCCTCATCCGTCAGCGCGCCGACTTCGTCCTGGATGTAGAGCAGCATGGGAACCAGGACGGAGCGCTTGGTCGGGTAGTGCGTGACCATCGTGGAGAAGCGTTGTTCGAGTTGGTCGGAAAATTTCATTTTCCAGCAATTAGCAACTAGCATTTAGCAATTAGTATTCGCATTTAGCTCTTAGCCTGAATCGCTTAAACTAGTCGCTAATTGCTAGCTGTTAATTGCTACCGATCGCAATCCCCCAGCACGATATCGATGCTGCCGATGGCGGCGACCACGTCGGCGATCAAGCGGCCTTCGCACATCTTGCGCAGTGTTTGCAAATTGGCGAACGACGGCGACCGCATGTGCACGCGGTACGGCTTGGCGGTGCCGTCGCTCACCACGTAGTAGCCCATTTCGCCGCGCGGCGACTCGATCGGCATGTACACTTCGCCCTCCGGCACGGTGAATCCCTCGGTCACGATCTTGAAGTGATAGATAAGCGCTTCCATTTGCGTCTTCATCTTCTCGCGGTCGGGCAGCACCACATGGGGAGCGTCAGCCTTCACCGGGCCTTCTGGAATTCCTTCCAGCGCCTGCTTTACGATCTTCTGCGACTCGCGAAGCTCCTGCACCCGCACTACGTAACGCGCAAAGACATCGCCATCGTTCGATACCGGGACGTTGAACTGGAATTTCTCATAGCCGCTATACGGCTTGTCGCGGCGCAGATCGACATCGACACCACTGGCCCGCAACGTCGGGCCGGTTGCGCACAGTGCGATGGCATCTTCCGCGGATAGGAGGGCGATGCCCTTGGTACGTCCCGTCCAAATGGGATTGCTGGTCAGCAGGCTCTCGTACTCGTCGATGTTCGCGGGAAAGCGGTCGTTAAAACTCTTGACCCGGTCGAAGAAGCCAAGTGGCGGCTCCAGCGCCAGTCCGCCAATGCGGAAGTACGACGTCATCATGCGCTGCCCGGAAACCGCCTCAAACAAGCGCAGCACATCTTCGCGTTCGCGGAAGCAATACAGGAAGACCGTCATGGCGCCGATGTCCATGGCGTGCGTGCCCAGCCACACCAGGTGCGAGTTGATGCGGGTCAGCTCGTTCAACATGACGCGAATCCACTGCGCCTTGGGCGGAATCTCCAGCCCCAGCAACTTCTCCACCGCCAGGCAGTACGCCAGGTTGTTGGTCATGGGGCAGAGATAGTCGATGCGGTCGGTCATGGGCACGACCTGCTGGTAAAACTTGGCTTCGCAAGTCTTCTCGATGCCGGTGTGCAGATACCCGATGTCGGGCATCATGCGCACGATGGTTTCGCCGTCAATCTCAAGGAGCAACCGGAGGACGCCATGGGTCGAAGGATGTTGCGGGCCCATGTTCAGGACCATCGTCTTATCGTCGGACGGATCCAGCACCGGGGTTGGAGTCATGTGGGCCATGATTAGCGGTAGCCCTCGACGGGATAATCCTTGCGGAGCGGGTGGCCTTCCCAATCCTCGGGCATCATAATGCGTTTTAGATTGGGGTGCTCGTCGAAGCGAACGCCGAACAGGTCGAAGACTTCGCGCTCGAAGAAGTCCGCGCCCGACCAAATCGGAACTAGCGAGTCAAGGCTGGCGTCCTCGCCGGAGATCTTCACCTTCAGGCGCAGGTAGTTCTTGTTCGGAATGGAGAACAGTTGGTACACGACTTCGAAGCGGGGGGCCTTGGGATACCAGTCCACGCAGGTGATGTCGGACAAGGCGTTGTACTGCAACTGCGGATCGTTCTTCAGGGTCAGACAGGCTTCGCGCAGCCCGGTGCGGTCGACCCAGATCGTGAGTTCGTTGCGGTCGAACTTGGCGCCCGTAATCGCGCCTGCATTCCACGCCAGCAGGCGCGCCAGTTCAGGACGATCTTTCAGTTGCTCGATGTCGGTGATCGTCGGCTCCAGTGCCATCCCTCAAATCCTCTCGGACTTAGCTTGTTTGTTCCAGTCGAGTACGCCCTTCTTCCAGCAATACCAGTACCCGGCGAGCACGATGCCGATGTACACCAGCATCTCCCAGAACCAGAACATGCCCATGCCTGCGGATTTCAGGTCGCGCTGCACGACCGCCCAGGGATAGAGGAACACGGCTTCCACGTCGAACAGGATGAACAGCATCGCTACCAGGTAGAACTTCACGGTGAAGCGCTGACGGGCGTTGCCGACTGGCTCCATGCCGCATTCGTAGGGAGACATCTTGGATTTGTTGTACTTGTGCTGGCCGATGAAATAGGAGAGTAGCACAATCGCCGAGGCCACACCCCCGGCGACCAGGACGTGAATCAACAACGGCAGATATCGGGCGAAGTAGAAGTCCGGCATGATTGCGCAAGCACTCAGAAACTTTCCAGCACGTGCAGGTAAACATTTGAGTTTAGTGATCGTTAACGCTCATTGTCAACCGCGGGAAGATGGAGGTTCATCGGCGATTCACAAACAAAAGTTTCGAGTTTCGAGTTTCAAGTTTCGAGGGAGGAAGCCGCACTTAGCACTTGGCGTTTGGCACTTGGCATCTCCCAGAGGCGCCAGCCTGCTTGATGTTTCTCGACTCTTGCGGCGGCGAACCCAATTCGGTGTGCCAACTCGAAACTGGAGACTGGAAACTGCTTCTATCCCCCGCCGACAAAATGAACAATCTCCAGCCGATCGCCGTCTCTGAGCGAAGTCTCGGACCACTGCGCACGCGAGACGATCTCGCGGTTGAGTTCGACTGCGACGCGGTCGCCTTTCATGCCGAGGCGCTCGATCAGTTGCGCTAGCGACAGGGGAGGACCGGCAAAGCTCTTGTCTTCGCCGTTGATGAAGATGTGCATAACTACAGTTTCAGGTTTCGAGTTTCAAGTTTCAAGTGGCCCGCCTTCGACCGAGGACTTGAGCCGAGCGGAGGGACCTGCTGTCCGCACCTGTTACAAGATTGTCATCCCGACCAAGGACTTTAGTCCGCGTGGAGGGACATGCTTTTCCGTCATCTGCGCAAAGAGCGGACTAACTTTATCACTGCGTTTGTAAGCGGCCTTTAACTCGAAACTCGAAACTTGAAACTGCAGTACAATGCCGGGAATTTCATTAGGAACTCACGGGCCCGCCAGAATCGGGCACAATATCGGGAACGGTAATCTAACTTGGTGAGGAGAAAAGCCATGGCAGTCAAACCAATTCCAGACGGCTACCACACGGTCACACCCTATTTGACGGTGGCGGACGCGGAGGCGCAGATCGATTTCTTGAAGAAGGCCTTTGGCGGCGAGGAAACCTTCCGTCACACAGACGACAAGGGAAGTGTCAGCCATGCCGAGGTGCGCGTTGGCAACTCGATGCTGATGATCGGCCAGGCCCGCGACCAGTGGACACCAAAACCTGCCATGTTCTATCTGTACGTGGAGGACGTGGAAGCGGTGTACAAGCGCGCGGTTGAAGCTGGGGGAAAGCCCATTCACGAGCCCGCGAACCAGGCCTACGGCGACCGCACCGGCGGCGTCGAGGATTCTCTAGGCAATCAGTGGTGGGTTGGCACCCATATCGAGGACGTCTCGTCGGAAGAGATCCAGCGTCGCTATAGCGAGCTGGCGAAGCAGCAGGCCGCCGGAGCCGACAAGTCGAAGTAGCTCAACCACGCTGCCGAGGCACTCGGCCCATTTGCAGGCCGCGCGATACGGCTCATCGCGCAGCTTGCTCAACCCACGGAGTCGCTGCTGTCCCTGGGCGTGTCGCTGAACAAATTGGTGTCGGCAGGTGGACCGTTGCCAGCGCTTGAGCGGCGGGGACAGGCCGGTATCTCCTTGAAAACGGCATTGTTGGCAGTGCTATAATTTGAGTTTGCCTGCTCTTTCTCCGCTCGATTCGAAGCGGAATCGCCGCTTGGTCCGCGGAACGGGCGAGGCATCCATCGGTACGCATCCGAACCTATTCAAGATCTGAGGTTTCTCCATGTCCGGCCATTCCAAATGGGCAACCATCAAACACAAGAAGGGCGCGCTGGATGCCAAGCGCGGCAAGATTTTCACTCGCTTGATAAAGGAAATCACCATCGCGGCCAAGAGCGGTGGCGATCCGGAGAAGAACCCCCGCCTGCGCGGCGCGGTGGCGGCGGCCAAGGCGGAGAACATGCCGGCCGACAACATCAAGCGCGCCATCCAGCGCGGCACCGGCGAATTGCCCGGCATCTCCTACGAAGAAATCACCTTCGAAGGCTACGGTCCGGGCGGCGTCGCTATCCTGGTGGAAGTCTCCACCGACAATCGCAACCGCACGGTCAGCGAACTGCGGCACGCGTTCTCCAAGAATGGCGGCAACATGGGCGAGGCCGGCTCAGTGGCGTGGATGTTCCATAAGAAGGGCGACATCCTCATCCCCAAGGCGGCGGCCAAGGAAGACGACCTGATGAACGTCGTCCTGGAAGCCGGCGCCGACGACTTGAAGGACGATGGCGACAATTGGGAGATTCTGACCGATCCCTCGGTTTACGAGACGGTGCTGGAAGCGGTGAAGGCCGCCGGCATCAAGCCCGAGGTGGCTGAAATCGGCATGCTTCCGCAGACTTACACCAAGCTCGAAGGCCACCAGGCCGGCACCATGATTCGGCTGCTGGAGGCGCTGGAAGATTCCGACGACGTGCAGCACGTGTACTCCAACTTCGATATCGATCAGAAACAGTTGGAGGAAGTAGCGGGGTAGGAAGCCGTCAGCACTCAGCCTTCAGCCATCAGTTAAACCAAGTTGTGGAACGGCCGCCCAGATAGGCGGTCGTTTTGTTTTGGACGGAGAGTTCACCACAGAGACACGAGAGACACAGAGAAAGTCCAAGGCAAACCCCTAACCACGGATTTCAAGAAGAGCCAGCTAAAAAGTAGATTTCCTGGGCTCCGCGTTCCCCAAATTCAAATTCTCCATGCGCTCCGTGGCCTCCGTGGTAAAGAGATTTTCTCTGTGACTCTGTGACTCTGTGTCTCTGTGGTAGATTCGCCCCGCCATTTACAATGTTTGCAGCATGAAGCCTCGCCGAATCCCTCTCCCTCTACTCGCTCTCTGTCTGCTGGTTCCAGTCGCGGCGATCACCTTGGGATGTAACAAGCAGCAGACACCGTCGGAGGCGTCTGCTGAGGTGAAGCCCGCGGCGGCGACGAATGCGATGGCGGCTCCCGCCGCGAGTCCAGCGCCTGCGAATTCCACCAGCACCGCTCCCAAGCCCGACATCAATGGCACCCACGCGATGCAGTATGTGAAGGAGATCGTCGCGATTGGTTCGCGCCCGCCGGGGAGCCCAGGACACGCCAAGGTGGAGCAGTACATCCTATCGAAGTTGAAGGGTGTGGATGTTGAGCAGGACAAGTTCACGGCGCAGACGCCAATCGGCAAGTTCCCGATCAACAACATCATCGCAAAGTTCCCGGGCCGCAAAGATGGGATTATCGTTGTCGCCGGACATTACGACACGAACTATCCGCTGCCAAAGGCTTATGTGGGCGCGAACGATGGTGGCTCGTCCACCGCGCTGCTGCTGGCGCTGGCCGATCAATTCCGCGGCAAAGAGCTGGACGGCTACAGCGTGTGGTTGGTGTGGACCGACGGGGAAGAAGCCTTCGTGAAGTGGACCGACAGCGACAGTCTCTACGGCACCAAGCATCTGGCACAGAAGTGGCAACAGGATGGAACAGCGAAGAAGGTGAAGGCGTTCATTCTGGTGGACATGATCGGCGACGCCGACCTCGACATCCAGGAAGAAACCAACTCGACACCTTGGTTGAGCGAGCTGGTTTACCAGGCGGCCACCAACTTGGGCTACCAGTCACACTTCTACCAATTCAAGGCCGGCATTGAGGATGACCATCTGCCTTTCTTGAGGATTGGCGTACCCGCGGTGGACATCATTGACTTGGACTACGGATACAACAATGTCTTCCACCATACAGTGCAGGACACGCTCGACAAACTGAGTCCGCAGTCGCTGGCAATCAGCGGCGATGTGGTGCTGGAAGCGATTCGGCTGGTGAATGCGCGCCAGTGAGCCACCAGGGTAGAAGCTGCAAATCGAAAGATGCCATTTCCGTGTGCTCTATGCGCTGGGGATAGCATCTCTTGTCTCGCCCTCGAATCTTCTAGAGCAAATCCAGAGTGGTTGTAGCTTGGGTAGTGCGGGCCTTCAGGCCCGCGTCAAGGCCGCCCTCACAATTCCCAGCTTCAGCCGCTGAGGTCGTCGACCTCAGCGGCTGAAGCCTTTTTTCTTCCTGTCCCTCCACGCGGGCCTGAAGGTCCGCACTACCCGAACGTCGCGTACGACGGGAACACGCTGACTGCTAATTGCTAGATGCTTCTACTGCTGAATCGCCTGGATCGCCTTCGGTCGCACTTGCTCGTTTTGGATTTGCGAGGCATCCCAGCCTCCGCCTACAGCTTTCACCAGATAGACCGAAGTCACCATCTCTTGGCCGAGTAGCTGCGTCGCCAGGCGCTCGTTGGTCAACAAGGCCGACTGTGCGGTGATGACATCCAGAAAGCTGGTCACACCGCCGACGTAGCGGTTGTTGGCAATTTGCAGCGCACGGCGCGCGTCGGACACGGCCGCGTTCTGGCTCGTCGTTGCCTGCGAAAGCGCGTTCAGCCCCGACAGTCCATCTTCCACCTGCTGGAATGCGGTCAGCACAGCCTCACGGTAGTTGGCGACGGATTCGTCGTAGGCAGCCCTAGTGGCGGCGAGGTTGGCCCGATTGCGTCCGCCTTGAAAGATGGGCTGCAGCAAGTCGCCGCCCAGCGACCAGATTGCGCTGGGAGCGCTAATCAGGTTGGTGATGCTGGTGCTTTGAACGCCGCCGCCACCAAAGATGGTGAGTTGCGGATAAAACGCCGCAGTGGCAACGCCGACTTCGGCGTTTTCATACGCCATGTTGCGTTCAGCCGTGGCGACATCGGGCCGCCGTTCCAGCAGGTCAGAGGGCACGCCCAGCGGGACCGGAGGAGGTGTCGTATGCAGCGGGGCGACCGGTACGCTGAAGGTGGAGGCGGGATTTCCAGTCAGCACCGCAATGGCGTGTTCATACTGCGCGCGCTGCTGCTGCACCAGGTACAGTTGCGTGACCGTGGAATCCAGCAGTGTCTGCTGCTGTGCCAGATCAAGTCCCGAGGCCACTCCGCCGGCATGACGGTTCTCCACCAGTTGCAATCCCTTCTGCTGAATCGAAACCGATTCCTGAACTACCTGAGTTTCGGCGTCAAGCTCGCACAAGGTGAAATAGTCGGCGGCGAGTTCCGCGGTCAGCACCAGATTGACGTTGTACATGTCCGCTGCCGTGGCTTGCAGAGTCGCATTCGAGGCTTCCAGGGTCCGCCTGTATTTTCCAAAGAGATCGGGTTCGTAACTAAGCAGAAAAGGAATTTCGTAGGTGCTCTGCGTGAGGGGCCGTCCAAGGGTGACGACTTCCGGCCGATGCGCGGAATACCTGTTGCGAGAGGCGTTAGGATCGGTGCTGGCTTGCGGGAAGAGTCCAGCCGAAGCTACCCGGGCCAGCGCGCGCGCCTGGTTCAGGCGGTCTTGCGCTGCGGCCAGCGACTGGTTCGCCTTGAGCAGTTGCTGCTCGTAGCTATTCAGCTCGGCGTCGTTGAAGATCTCCCACCATGCGCCTTTGGGCAACGAGTCCTTCGGCGCGGCGACACGCCATGGGCCCTCCGTCTTGTACGCCGTGGGGGCCTGAACTGGCGGACGCCGATACTTCGGCCCCACCACGCATCCCACCAGCAAAGCGCTGGCGGCGATGCCGGCTGCCAGTGTCAACCGCTTCATGACGGATTGCCTCCCTGGCTTTGGGGAGCGACGTTGACCTGTTGGCCTTCTTCCAGCGAATCGGCGGGATTGACGACCACCTGGTCCTCGACACCCACGCCGCCCAGTATCTCGAGGGTATTGCCGTAGTCCCGGCCGATGGTGATGGGGCGCAGTCGCACCTTGTTGTCGCTGCCAACCACGGCCACACGCGTGCCTTCCTGGCGGAAGAGCATGGCGTTGACCGGCAGCGTGACCTTCTGCCCGCTGATGCCCGGCCTGAAATGAACTTCGCCGAAGGAGCCCGGTAATAGGTGTCCATCTTTGTTAGGCACGTCGACCTCCGTCAGCAACGTGCGCGTGATGGGATCGATGGATTCCGCGGTGCGCGCTACCGTTCCCTTAAACTTCTGTTCCGGCAATTCCTGCAGCGTTACCCAGGCCTCCATTCCGTTCTTGATGGCGGGCGCGTAACTTTGCGGGACGCTGACGTACACCCGCAACGGATCGACGCGGGCCATGTCAAAAAGTTCCTTGCCGGTGCCACCGGCGTTGATCAAGGCGCCGGGATCGACGTTGCGTTTGGTCAGCACTCCGCTGAACGGCGCGTACACGTGTTTGAACGCCTCCAGTTCTTCCAGACGGCGAACGTTGGCGTCATTTGCGTCCAGGTTGGCCTTGGCCTGTTGATAGCCGCTGGCCTGCTGATCGGCTTCCTGCTGCGAAACCGAATCGGTCGTGCGCAGGCTGAGATAACGGTCGGAATTGATTTTGGCCAGGTCCATCTGGGCCACGATCTGCTGGCGCGTCGCCCGGGCCTGCATCAACTCCTGGTCCACTTCCGGAGTATCGATGTCGGCCAGCAGTTCGCCCTTGGTCACCCGGCTGCCAATGTCTTTGTACCAGCGCAACAGGTAGCCGTTGGTGCGGGCGTAGATGGGAGACTCCTCGAACGCCTGCAACGAACCCGGCAACACCAGTTCCTCGTCAGGCTTCTCCGACGTGGGATGAATCACGGCCACGGTCGGAACCGATTCGCGCTCCGTTTCCTTCGCCAGAACATCGCTGTCGTGCCTACGCATCAGCATGGCGATCACCGCCCCTACCACCAACACCAGCAGCACTGCGGCGATCATCAGCAGTGCCTTGCGCGGCGCTGCCGCAGGAAGCTTGGGCGGCGGCGTGATTTCGGCCGCGTGCTGTTCGGGTTCCACAACGTCAGTTTGATTTGAACGAGAATCCATATGTGAGTCCTTCGGACTGGCAATTAGCAGTTAGCAATTAGCCAAACCGTGCAAGTCGGTCGCTAGTGCTGGCGCGTGGCTGCCTTCATCCCTTCGAATTTTTGGCCTCGATGTTCCTATTATTAGTTGCAAACTGCGTGCTCCAAGCTGCTGAAATACTAGTTACTAGTTGCTAGTTGCTAGTTGCTAACTGCCAATTGCTAGTTGCTAATTGCTTTCCTCTCCTTTGCCTCTCGATGGCCGTGAATCATGGCAAAGATGGATGGCACAAAAAACAGGGTTGCCACGGTGGCGAACAACAATCCCCCGATCACCGCGCGGCCCAACGGCGCGTTCTGTTCGCCACCTTCGCCCAGGCCCAGCGACATCGGCACCATGCCGATGATCATCGCCAGGGCCGTCATCAGCACCGGACGAATTCGAGTGTAGCCCGCTTCCAGCGCGGCTTGCGCCGAAGGTATGCCGGCATTCATGCGCTCGCGGGCAAACGAAACCAGCAAGATCGAGTTGGCCGTGGCCACGCCCATGCACATCACCGCGCCGGTCAGCGACGGCACGCTCAACGTGGTGTGCGTCAGCAGCAGGATCCAGCAGATGCCGGCCAGCGCTCCCGGCAGGGCGGTGATGATGATGAAGGGATCGAGCCATGACTGAAAGTTCACCACGATCAGGAAGTACACCAGCGAGATCGCCATCAGCAGTCCGATGCCCAAGCCAATGAACGACGACTGCATGGTCTCCACCTGGCCACGAACTATGATGCTCGTGCCGCGTGGCAAATGCTGCTCGAAAGGCTGCAGCACCTTCATCGTGTCCTTGGCTACCGCGCCCAGGTCACGGCCCTGCGTGCTTTCGTAAACATCAATTACCGGCTGCACGTTGTAATGCGAGACCACTACCGGCCGGGCGACTGGAGTCAATTGCACCAGGTTGCCCAGCACCTGCGAGTTCTGCACACTGGGGTTGTTCACCGGCATATCCATCAGGTCTTGCAGCGAGGTCATGCGGTATTGCGGAGACTGCACCGCCACCTGGTAGGTCACGCCGTTCTTCGGATTCAACCAGAAGTTAGGCGCGGTCTGGAAACTGCCGCTCAACGAGACCAGCACGCTCTGCGCCACGTCGCGCGCATTCATTCCCACTTGCGTGGTCTTGGTGCGGTCAATCTGAAGATGCAGGGTCGGCAAACTGAGCATCTGTTGCACGTGCACATCGGCAGCTCCGTTCACGTGACGCAGACGGTTGGCGATTTGCTGGGCGATGACGTAGTTGCCCTGCATGTCCTGACCGGTGACCTGGATGTCAATCGGTGCGGGCAATCCAAAGTTGAGAATCTGGGTCACGATATCGGCCGGCTGAAAGAAGAACTCCACGCTGGGGAATTGGCGGGGCAAGTCTTCCCGCAATCTCCGGATGTAGCCCTCAGTGGAGTGATGATGCTCGGCATTGAGGCCGACCAGGATCTCCGCATCGCTGGTGCCGATGACGCCCGAGTTGCTGAATGACAGATTGATCCCCGAATACGGCAGCCCGATATTGTCGAGGATGGTCACCACTTCGTCTTTCGGGATCTGTTGCCGTAGATACTTTTCCACCTCATCGGCCAAACGCGCCGTCTCTTCCACGCGCAGGCCTGCGCGAGCGCGCATGTGCAGACGCATCAGGCCGGCGTCAACCGTAGGGAAGAAGTCTTCGCCCAGGAAGAAAACCAGTCCCAGCGAAAGCACGCAGAATGCGAGAAAGCAGGCCGCGAAAAGCTTGCGATTTTCGAGGGTGGTTTCCAGAAGCTGGTAGTAGGCGTTGCGGAACTTGTCGAACCCGCGCTCGAACCCGCGCTGATAGCGGCCAAAGATTGTTTTGGGCCCGGCGGCACGATGCTCGTGCCCGCGCATGATGTACATCACCAGCGTAGGGATCAAAGTCCGCGAAAGGAAATAGGATGCCAGCATCGCGAACACAACGGCTTCCGCCAACGGTACGAACAGGTAGCGGGCAACGCCGGTGAGGAAGAACATGGGCACGAACACGATGCAGATACACAGGGTGGACACAAACGCCGGCACCGCGATCTGGGAAGCGCCATCCAGGATGGCCTTCTTCATCTCCTTGCCTTGCGCAAGGTTGCGCTCGATGTTCTCGATCTCGACAGTGGCGTCGTCCACCAGGATGCCGACCGCCAGGGCCAGGCCTCCGAGCGTCATGATGTTGATGGTCTCGCCCAGGGCACTCAGCAGAAGCACCGAAACAAAAATGGAGAGCGGGATGGAAATGGAGATGACGATTGTGGGACGCCAGTCTCCCAGAAACATCAGGATCATGACCGCAGTTAGAGCGGCGGCGGTCACCGCCTCCTTCAACACACCGTTGATGGAAGCGCGCACAAACAGCGACTGATCGAACAGCGGTTTGATGGTGATGTCGCGGGGCAATGATTGTGCGGCAATCGGTATGGTTTTCTTTACAGCATCCACAATGGAGAGGGTGGACGCGCCGCCGATTTTGTAGATCGACATCAGGGTGCCGCGCACGCCATCCTGGCGCACGATGTTGGTTTGCGGCGCAAAGCCGTCGCGGATGTGGGCCACGTCGCGCATGTAGATGGTCGAGCCGTTCACCGTCTTGACCGGCAGATCGTTCAATTCCGCGATGGTCTGCGGACTGCTGTTCATCTCGACCTGATATTCCAGCGGCCCTACCTTGGCGGTGCCGCTGGGGGTAATCAGATTTTGCGTGTTGATGGCATTAACAATGTCGGTGGGAGAAAGACCGTTGGCCTGCAGCCGCGGCAGGTCGAGGTCAACCTGGACCTGGCGTATCTTGCCGCCGTAGGGATAGGGCGTGGCCGCGCCATGTACGGTGGCCAGTTGGTTGCGCAGAAAGTTCTGGCCCAAGTCGAACAGCACCTGCTCGGGAATGGTCTTGCTGCTGAGTCCAAGCTGCACCACCGGCGTGGACGATGCCGAGTAGGAGATGACCAGCGGCGGCGTGGTCCCTGGCGGCAGGCCGCGCACCGTGGTTTGCACGATCGCAGTCACCTGGGCCAGCGCCGTCTGGATGTTGGCCTGCGGCCGGAAAAAAATCTTGATGACGCCGACGCCGGCGACCGACTGCGATTCGATGTGCTCGATGTCGTTGACCGTGATGGTAATGCCACGCTCGGAGTTGGTGACGATGCGGTCGGCCATGTCCGAGGGCGCGAACCCGCCGAAGTTCCACACCACGCTGACCACCGGAATGTTGATGTCGGGAAAAATATCAACTGGAGTGCGCAGCACGACGATCGGCGTCAGGATGATGAGCACCAGCGCCATCACAACGAAGGTATAGGGACGCCGAAGCGCGAGGGCAACAATCCACATCGGTCGGGTACGACTCCAATCAGGGCCGGATCGGCAGGCCGCTTGCAAGAGCTACAAAAGTCTCAGATACGATACGGTACGTATTGGATTCAATATATGCTATGGTGAGCCATGCGGCAAACGCAGTCGTCTGTTCAAAAGCAGTCGCAGCCCGGAAATAACGCCGGCGGCAAACGCCTGCCGGGACGGCCCCGCAGCGAACAGGCACGCCAGGCCATCCTGCGGAGCACCAGCCGGTTGTTGCAGCGCACGGGTTTCGCGGAACTCTCGATTGAGGCCGTCGCGGCTCACGCCGGCGTGGGCAAGGCGACGGTCTATCGCTGGTGGCCCGACAAGGGCGCTCTGGTGGTTGACGCGTTCGCTTCCAGTGCGGAAGACGAATTGCACTTCGCCGACAGCGGCTCAGTCTACAAGGACATGAGCTTGCAGATGAATCAATTCCTAGCGGTCCTTCGTTCGCGCCGCGGTCGCATCGTGTCGGCCGTTATTGCGGGTGGCCAGTCCGACCCCGGTCTCATCCAAGCCTTTCGCGAGCGCTTTCTTAGACCCCGGCGGCAGGAAGCCTACCAAACACTTCGACGGGGGATGGAACGCGGTGAACTCCCCCGCAACTTGGATCTCGATCTGCTTCTCGACGTTCTCTACGGCGCAATCTATATGCGCTTTCTCATTCGCCACGCCCAATTGACCGAGGACTACGTAGCCGAAATCTGCCACCTGGTGCTGAACGGAGCGACGAAGAACGGATCACATCCCCCGCGCTCAACGAAGCGAACGGTTGGTGGAGGCAATGGTAGGAATGGCAAACTTGGCGCGGCACTGACCTAGAAGAAACGTGCTACCCGGCGCATAGGATTGTTCATCCCGACCGACGCGAAGCGGAGTGGAGTGGAGGGACCTGCGGTCCCAGCGGCTTTGCAAGAGGACGAGCCCCCTGAGGAGATAAACGGCAGGAGGCTGTTCCATATGACTGCTATGTCTTCTTGGTTTTCCGCGTAGGTGTTCGGCTTTGCTCGAGGGGCAATTTCTGGTGCGAGCCGAATGCCTCACTCATCGCTTGCATCTTCTCCGCATCCTTACGCAACTTGGCTGCGTACGCGACGGGATCGACTTTCTTCCTTTTCATGTTCCACAGCATGACACAAATTTGGGTACAGTCAACTAACTTGAATTCTCAGCGTTTCAGTTTGGCGTTAAGGAGCAGTCGGAAGGTACAGCGGATTTCAGGGAGGCCCGCTCTAACGGCCTCCCGGGCGTCATTGACACGCCTCTCTCCCCCTGAGTACGATTCGGGCGCTGCCCATGTCTACTAAAATGTCTTTCCTGTCGCATACATTCCTGTCGAAGTCAGACGCTTCTCGACTCCGCCGCAGCATGCTTTGCGTGGTGCTGGCCTTCTCGTTGTTGGCCACGGCGACGGCGCCTTCGATCGGCCCCGCCGACTCCACCCGCTACCTCAACGACATTAAGACGCTGGCCGCGCCCAACATGGAAGGACGCGGCGCCGGAACCAAGGGACTGGCTAAGGCCACGAAATACATCGAGCACCGTTACAAGAGCCTGGGACTTCAGCCCGCAGGCACGAACGGTTATCTGCAACCGTTCACCGTTACCACCGGCGCGAAGTTAAAGTCGCACAACCAGTTCATCGTGGAGGAAGGCGGAAAGAAACAGGCGTTGACGTTGAACCAGGATTTCGTGCCGGTCAGTTTCTCTTCTTCAGGATCGCTGACCGCTGCGGTTGTCTTCGCCGGTTATGGCGCGTCGGCCGATGAATTTGGATACGACGACTACGCCGGACTGGATGTGAAGGACAAGATCGTGATGGTGCTGCGCTACGAGCCGGAAATCTTCGGCGTGAAGAGCGGCCAGCACGGATTGACGCAACATTCGCAGTTGATTACCAAGGCGATCAACGCGCGCAACCACGGAGCCAAGGCGCTGGTGGTGATCAACGGAAAACTGGGCGACGGCGAAGAAGACCTGCTGATGCGCTTTGGCGGCGTGAGCGGGCCGCAGAACGTTGGCCTCATGCTGCTTCAGGTGAAGAACGCAGTCGCCGATAGCTGGTTCAAAGCAGCCGGCAAATCACTTTCCGACGTCCAGCAGCAGATCAACCACAGCGGCAAGCCGGACTCGTTTGCATTTCCCGGAACGCTGCAACTGTCGCTGAAGGTGGATATCGAAGCCACGCACGCGCAAGTCAATAACGTTCTCGCGTATCTTCCGGGCAAGACAAGCGAATACGTCATCATTGGCGCGCATTTCGATCACCTTGGACGCGGCGATTCCAATTCGCTGGCGCCGTCGCAGATTGGGCAGATCCATCCTGGGGCCGACGACAACGCCTCGGGAACCGCGGGCGTTCTGGAGCTCGCGCGTTTGTTCGCTCCCATGAAAGGGGAGCTCGACCGGGGCATTCTGTTCATGTCGTTCTCGGGAGAAGAGCTTGGGCTGCTGGGTTCGGCCGAGTGGGTGAAAGACCCGACGTTGCCGCTCGAGAAATGCGTTGCCATGCTGAACATGGACATGATCGGCCGCATCAGGGACAGCAAGGTTTATATCGGCGGCGTGGGGACGGGCTCGACGTTCAAAACGATTCTCGATCAGGCGCAGAAGCAGGAACCAAACTTCAAGATCGAATACTCCGCGGGCGGATATTCCGCCAGCGATCACACCTCGTTCGTGGCCAAGAAAATTCCGGTGCTGTTCTTCTTCTCCGGGCTGCACTCGGATTATCACAAGCCCTCCGACACCTGGGACAAGATCAACGCGCCGTCGGCGGCGCAGTTGCTCAACCTGGTCGGTGACGTTGCCGTGCAATTGGCGGAGGCTCCGTCGCGGCCGACCTTCATTACCGTGGTGGAAGATAAACCTGTGAGCGGCGGTGGTGGAGGCTACGGGCCGTACTTCGGTTCCATTCCCGACTTCGGCGAGGTGAAAGACGGCGTGCGCTTCTCCGACGTACGGCCGGGATCGCCGGCGGCGAAGGCCGGACTCAAGGCCGGCGACATCCTGGTGCAGTTTGGCGACAAGCCGATTCACAATCTGTACGACTTCACGGACGCGCTGCGCCGCAGTAAAGTGGGCGAAGTCGTGGAGGTGAAAGTCTTGCGCGATGGCCAGCCAGTCACCGCCAGCGTGAAGCTGGAGCAGAGAAAATAGTATCCCGAGAAAGGCCGGTTGGCCTGGGGTAAGGTCGCAATCGCCTTAACCGCAGGAATCGAGTCCCACGCAGTGGGACGGAATGAGAGAGCCCACCGCTTTAGCGGTGGGTAAGCTTTGGCGATAATATGAGTGCCTCGGGCACGGCAGACACTTACCCAGCCCCGAAGGGGTGGGCTATCTTATCTCGTCCCGCAAAGGCGGGACTGGTAGATGGCGTAGAGGCAGTTCGCATTGACGCTGCTTGTTATGCAATCCAATTGGAGCGCTTTGTTGATCTCTCCGAATTTGTTCCGCAAATCCCTGACCGTGCTGTTGCTGCTCACCGCCGCGACATCTCTGCCCCTTCATGCCCAGCAGCCAAGCGAAGCGTCCATCTCTTCTCCTTCGCTGCTGGTGCCCGGCGAGGAGAAGCATCTGCGCAACGTTCGCCAACTCACCTTCGGGGGACAGAACGCCGAGGCGTATTTCTCAACCGACGATCGCATGTTGAGCTTTCAGCATCAGGGCGAAGGCGTTCCCTGCGATCAGATCTACACCATGCCGGTGGACACGCCCGAGGGCAAACCCGCTACGCCCAAGCTGGTCAGCACGGGCAAGGGCCGTACCACGTGCAGTTACATTTTCCCTTCGGGCGAGCGCATCTTGTATTCCTCGACCCACGCAGCCAGTCCTGAGTGTCCGCCGAAGCCTGACTACTCAAAGGGTTACGTGTGGCCCATTTACGACACCTATAAGATCTACACCGCGAAGCTGGATGGCAGCGACCTGCGCTTGCTGACCGACGCTCCCGGCTACAACGCGGAAGCCACCATCAGCCGCGATGGCAAGCACATCGTTTTCACTTCCACGCGCAACGGCGACATCGACATCTACACCATGAACTCCGACGGCAGTCACGTTAGACAGTTGACCCACGAACTTGGCTACGATGGCGGCGCGTTTTTCTCGCCCGACGGGAAAAAGATCGTGTATCGCGCCGAGCATCCCAAGACTCCGGCGGAGATCGCCGACTACAAAGAGCTGCTGGGGAAGGGTCTCATTCGTCCCGGCAATCTCGAAATCTGGGTGATGGATGCCGATGGAAAACACAAGCAACAGGTGACCCACAACGGCGCTGCCAACTTCGCGCCCTTCTTCCATCCCGATGGCAAGCGGATTATCTTCGCCTCCAACCAGGCCAATCCCAAGAGCGGTCGCGACTTCGATCTCTACATCATCAATGTCGATGGAACCGGGCAGCAGCGCATTACGTTCTATCCCGACTTCGACGCATTCCCCATGTTCACCTCCGACGGCAAGCGGCTGGTGTGGGCCTCGAATCGCAACGGCAAAGTCCCGCACGAGACGAACATCTTTATTGCCGACTGGGTGGAGTAGTCACTGCGCAACGAAATCCCGATCGCGATCGATGTGGAGTTGGTGATTTCTCTGCGGGCGACGTGAGGCTAAGAGCGAAAAGCGAAAAGCTGCTTCTAGATCTGGTAATCCATCTCGATCACCTGTTGCAGTTTGTCGGTTCCGTTGGTTGGCGACGATTCGCGCCCTTGCAGGTGACGAACCTCGTCCTTCAGCATCTTGACTTCGTTGGCCACCGCGGACAGCGCCTCCGACAGCGGATCGTTGATTTGCTTGGGATCGGTAATCACCACGCGCTGGCCTTCGCGGAAAACGATGTGGCCAGGCACGCCGACCACGGTTGAGTTGTCCGGCACATCGCGCAGCACCACCGAGCACGCGCCGATGCGGCAATTCTCGCCGATCATGATGTTGCCCAGTATTTTCGCGCCAGCGCCAATCACGACGTTGTTGCCAATTGTGGGATGCCGTTTACCGTGCTCCTTGCCCGTGCCGCCCAGGGTCACGCCCTGGTACAAGGTGACATCGTCGCCCACGATTGTGGTTTCGCCGATGACCACGCCCATTCCGTGGTCGATGAACAGACGCCGGCCAATTTGTGCGCCGGGATGGATTTCGATACCGGTGATCAGCCGGGCGACTTGCGACAGCGCCCGGGCAGGGAATTGCCAGCCATGGATCCACAGCCAGTGATGGAAGCGGAAGCCCCACAGGGCGTGCAGACCCGAGTAGAGCAGCACGACTTCAATCGGGGACTTCGCCGCGGGATCGCGGTCCTTGACTGCGGCGATGTCCTCACGCACCGATGCAAACATTTAAACGCCCTCGGCCTCCATGGCCAGCGACTCGTTGCGGAGCTGCTCGAACAGAAGGCTGCTTAGGTAGCGCTCGCCGTAGTCGGGAAGCACGACCACGATCAGCTTGCCTGCGTTTGCGTCACGCTGCGCAACTTGCAAAGCTGCAACCACTGCCGCTCCCGACGAGATACCAACCAGCAGGCCCTCTTCTTTGGGCAGGCGGCGCGCCATCGCCAAGGCATCCTCGCTCGACACTTGGATGACTTCATCGATGTAGTCGGTGCGCAGAATGCTGGGAATAAAGCCTCCGCCGAGGCCTTGAATCTTGTGCGGGCCTGGCGGTCCGCCAGAGAGGACGGCGCTTTCTACAGGCTCGACCGCGATCGCCTTGAACGAGGGCTTCTTGGGCTTGATGTGCTCGCAGACGCCGGTCAGCGTGCCACCAGTGCCAACGCCCGAGATCAGGATGTCCACTTTTCCGTCGGTATCGTTCCAGATTTCCGGGCCGGTGGTCTCCAGGTGGATCTTGGGATTCGCTGGATTGTCGAATTGCTGGAGCATGTAGCCGTTGGGTATTTTGGCGAGTAGCTCGTCGGCTTTGGCAATCGCTCCCTTCATGCCCTTGATGCCAGGCGTCAGTACGATGTCCGCGCCAAATGCCTTCAGCAGCACCCGGCGCTCCAGGCTCATGGTGTCGGGCATGGTAAGGACCAGCTTGTAGCCTTTCACCGCGGCCACGAATGCCAGGCCAATCCCGGTGTTGCCGCTGGTCGGCTCGATCAACACGGTCTTGCCGGGCTGGATCTTGCCCGCACGCTCGGCCTCGTTGATCATGCTGACGCCGATGCGGTCCTTTACGCTGCTGCACGGGTTCTGGCCTTCCAGCTTGGCGACGACGGTGGCTTTCGCGCCTGCGGTTACCTTGTTGAGGCGCACCAAAGGGGTGTTTCCAATCAGTTCGGTAACGTCATTCGCAATCTTCATAGCGACCTCCCGAAAGTTTGACTGAGGCTTATGGATATACGGTTTGATTCAGTGGAGGCGAGCAAAGAATCAGCTAAAGGCAACAACAACAGCGCAAGGTTTGATGGCTGGCGCCGACGAACTGAGAGCGCGTGCATGTCCTGCTGTGCAACATAGTCCTCAGCGACTGTGAAAAAGCGCCTTTAGCTTACCACTGTTGGGTGCCGAAGCTCCAACCGCAGATTCAAAACTTGCGCACAAAACGCGACGATTTGGATTAAAGCTCCGCTCTGGCTATCGCTACTGCCGCAATCGCAGCGGTCTCGGCGCGAAGAATGGTATCGCCGAGTGAGGCGGCCATCCAGTGCGAAGTTGCGAAACTCTGCAACTCTTCCCCTGTCCAGCCACCCTCAGGTCCAACTGCGAGAGACAGTGATTTCACCTCGACGAGAGGGCGGAGAACTTCGACAAACGATGCCTCCCGTTCGCTTTCGGCGAGAACGATCCGCCGGCTCCCAGGAACATCGACCGCCGTCAAATTGCCCTGGTCGGTCAATGCGACATCGCCCGCGGAAGTGAGCCCGAAAACATCGCTGACCTTCACCGGGTTGCCAATCTCCGGAGGCGCGATGCGACGCGACTGCTCGGCCGCTTCACGAGCGACGCGCCGCCAGCGCTCGACGCGCTTACTGGCCGCGAGAGCAAGGTGCTTTTCGGTGCGGCGCGCAATCACAGGGATGATCGTGGTGACGTTCAGCTCAGTGCACTTCTCGATTGCCCACTCCATGCGATCGAACTTGAAGACGGCGAGCAGCAGGGTGATGGATACAGCCTCGCGAGCCGCGACTTCTTCGCCCAGAGTAAACTCCACGCGCTCGTCCTGCACGCTGGCAACGGTGGCTCGCCGGACTTGATCGCCGCAAGCGACTTCGAACAGCTGACCGACGCGTGCGCGCAAGGTGCGGGACAAATGTGCGGCGTGCTCGCCGGTCAAGGCAGCGCGATCGGCGGAGAACTCGTCGGCAATCCAGCGGCGCCGCGTCATCGGGTCATCAGCAACAGGATAGTGGCGATGGCCATAGAAGCGTAGACTCCACCGAACACGCGGTTCTCGCGGGTCAGATCATCTTCGCTGAAGAGACGGCTGTTCAGCAGGAACTCCAGCGCCGAAACCATCCCGACCAGAACGGCCATCACCAACCAACGCTCCTGGCGCACTTGGGCGCGCAGCAGAAAAGGAATGGCCAGCAGCGACAATCCCAAATAGATTAGCCCGCCGATGCGGGCGCGCTTGCGCCGCTTGGGATCCTGGTAGCGCATCAGCACAATGCGCGCCAGTTCGCGCGGCCTGGCCAGGCGCGCGGCCGCCGGCAATGCGGTCACCACCAGCAGGAACCACGCGTAGATGCGGAGGGCTTTGTCCAAGGGGTGTCTATCTTTCGACGACGGCGGGCCTAGCCCGTGGCTCTTAGCTTTTAGCTCTTATCTTTTAGCAGGCCACGGTCGCAGTGGAAGGTAAAGAGCTAAAAGCTAAAAGCCAAAAGCCAAAAGCCAAGTGCCCACTACTGAAAGATGCCTTTCATCTTGTTCAGCAGCGAGCGGCTGACAGGCTTGTTCTCCACCGAGGTTGTAGTTTGCAACTCCTGCAACAGTTCGCGTTGCCGCTTGGTGAGTTTCGACGGCGTCTGCACTTTGACGTCTACATGCAAATCGCCGCGCCCATGGCCGTTGAGCACCGGCACACCTTTGTTCTTTACCCTAAACGTGGCCCCGGTCTGGGTGCCCTCGGGAATTTTCAGGACATGTTCGCCATCGAGCGTGGGGACGGAAATCTCCGTGCCCAGCGCCGCCTGCGCGAAAGAAATTGGAACGGCGCAATACAGGTGTTTGCCTTCACGCTCGAAGAACGCATGCTCCTTGGCGTGCAGTACGACGTAGAGATCGCCGGAAGGTCCGCCGTAAAGGCCGGCCTCACCCTCGCCCGAGTAGAGCATGCGCGCCCCTTCCTCGACCCCCGCGGGAACTCTCACCGTGACCGTGCGCTGGCGCGTAATGCGACCCTGGCCTCGACATTGGGTGCAGGGATCGACGATCAGTTTGCCCGAGCCCTGGCAGGTGGCGCAGGTGCGCGATATGGAAAAGAAGCCCTGCTGATAGCGCATTTGCCCGCGCCCCGCGCAGGTGGTGCAGGTGATGGGCGCTTTGCCCGGAGCCACGCCGCTGCCTTTGCACTGGTCGCACTCCTCGAGCCGCCGGACCTGCACTTGCTTGGTGACGCCAAACACGGCTTCCTCGAACTCGAGGCTGAGATCTTCGCGCAGATCGGCGCCGCGCTGGGCGCGCGAACGGCTGCGTCCGCCCTGCCCGCCGAACATGTCGCCAAATCCGAAGAGGTCGCCGAAGATGTCGTGGAAATCGTTGAACACCGTAGTGTCGAATCCGCCGTTGCCGCCCGGGCCGCTGGAAACTCCCGCGTGACCGAAGCGGTCGTAGCGCGCTCGCTTGTCAGTGTCGGCAAGAATCGCATAGGCTTCGCTGCACTCCTTGAATCGCTCTTCGGCCTGAGGATCGTCCGGATTGCGGTCGGGATGGTGTTGTAGAGCGAGCTTGCGATAGGCGCTCTTGATTTCCTGGTCGTTGGCCGCGCGGCCGACGCCCAGCACTTCGTAGTAATCGCGTTTAACGTTGGTAGCCAGAACTGTTTACCTTTTTCGAGACTGATTTACGCTTTGGGATGGCGAGCCACGCGCACCATCGCCGGACGCAGCAGCCGATCCTTCAACTTGTAGCCACGCTGCAGCTCGTCGAGCACATGGTTGTCCTCGACTTCGTTCGTGTCCACCATCTGGATCGCCTGATGCAAATTGGGATCGAACGGTTCGCCGACTGCGGGCACGGGCTGCACCCCTAACTTGGCCAGCGCATCGTGAAACTGCTTATCGATTAGCTCGATACCGGAGTGAAAATCCTCCAGCGATGCCGCCTTGGTGTTTAGCGCACGATCCAGGCTGTCGAGAATCGGAAGCAACGTCGTCATCGCACCGGCAAGGGCGTATTCCTTGAACTCCTGCTGCTGTTTCTCGCTGCGCTTGCGATAGTTTTCGAACTCGGCCTGGATGCGCGCCGCGCGGTCGAGATAGGCTGCGCGTTCGTTACGGACGCGCTCTAATTCCGTTGCCGGGTCTTCCGCAGGCGCGACTTTGCCGCCGGCTTCAGCGTCAGGCTGTAAAGCGGACGCATTGTTCTCTTCTGCTGGCGGAAGTTCGTGGTCCAGATTCAACTCCGCCTCAGCGGAGCTTCCATTGTGTTTCTTTGCTGGCATAATTATTTCTAGGTCGACTCGTTCCAGAGTTGGTCGAACAGCCGCGCGATGTACGACACCGCAGTCATGGTGTGCTCATAATCCATGCGGGTCGGGCCAATCACAGCCAGCGAACCCATGACCTCGTCGCCCACCCGCGCTGGCATTCCAATCAGTACGAAGTTACTTAGATGCGGTACGGCGTCTTCCAGACCCACAACTACGCGCACCGCCTCCTGGCGGACGTCGAGGTACGCAGAGAGTAGATCGACAATACGCTGCTTTTCCTCCAGCGTGGCCAGCAACTGCCGCAGGCGCTCCTGGTCCTGCTCGGTGATCACCAGGTTCGCCGCGCCTTCCACGTACACCGCCTGGGCGGCGGCTTCGGTGGCCAGCGCACCCTGCGCGCAGAGCTGCTCCACCGAACGCATCAGGCGATCATATTCGCTGCGCTCCTGCTGGATCCGCTTGCCGATCTCGTTGCGCAGCGACTCCATCTCCCAACCGCGAAAGTTCTGATTGATATAGGCTGCGGCGGCTTCCAGATCGGCCACCGCCAAATCCTGGCTGAGCCGCAGCACGCGGTCGCGCACGATGCCGTTGCGCATGACCACGACGGCCAGAACTTTCTTGTCGGCCATCCGCTGGAAGTACACATGCTCCAGTGCGTTGTGCTGGCCCGCTATCGAACTGACCGTGACGCCCACGCTGTGCGAAATCAGCGACAGCACATGCGAACTGCGCTCCATGAACTCGGGCACATCCTGCAGACCTTGCAGGCTTCCCTGGATCAAACCCTCGTCAGCGGGCGACAGACGCGCTTCCCCGGTCAACTGTTTCACGTAGTAGCGATAAGCCTTGGTGGTCGGAACGCGGCCCGCCGAGGTATGCGGTTGCTCCAGAAATCCAGCGTCGGCGAGATCGGCCATCACGTTGCGAATGGAAGCAGCGCTGAGGTTCTCGCGGTTGGCGCGAGCCAGGGTGCGCGAGCCCACCGGCTCTCCCGTGGAGATGTAAGACTCCACGACGGCGGTGAGAATTTCGCGCTCCCGTCTGCCGATATTTGCCGGTGCGTCCATGAATAAAGTCCGGCGGAAGCTAACCAGCGTTTTTGCAATTAGTTACGGATATGCAGGAAACAGTTCCGCACCTATATTCTAGGAAGCAAGCGGGCCGGTGTCAAGGTTGGCACTCAACTTAGTCGAGTGCTAAATGCTCAGACCGGCTAGCCGCTTCCAGGATGGATGTACCCGCTCGTACGCATAGTACGGGCCTTCAGTCCGGCGTCCAAGCTGTTGTGATGTTTCGGGGCTTTTAGCCCCGGAAACTTTCAAGCCCTTCCTAGTATTGGCAGGTGTCAGACACCTTCTTGATCTTTGAAATCTGCAGGGTCCGGCCTTTCTCGGAGGAAGTCACGGTTCCACTGATGGCAACTTCCTTGCCGTTATAACCGAAAAGGGTGTCGTGGTCGCCCTTGAGACGGTAGAGATCGCCGCGGCGCGTCCCGAGAGTGAAGTACCCGTTGATGGAACTCACGCAACCCACAACCGTCATGGCTGCGGCACCGCCGGCGGGAGCGCCGTTTGGGTTGGCCTGACTTGAGGGCGATTGTTGGGCGAGACTCATCAGCGACAACAGCAGAAGACAAGGAAGCAAGATCCAGGTTCGCATATGCAACTCCGTGTACAGCTACTGCAGTATAACTTGGGGTGCCCCACCCAAGCTGCTTTTGCTTGGGTGGTTTCTGTTACCGTTACGCGCAACGCATTTTCATTCGCCCCGACTGCCGTCAGTTTTCCCTTGCATAAGCTAAAGTTCCAGTACAAACTCCCTTCCAATCCGATTGCGTCAACCCTCCTCCAAAAGCAGAGGCGACGCTTCCTGGACGACCAAGTCATGCGCCACCGCATTCACTTCGCTCTGATACTGCTCCTTGTCGGCACCGTCCCGTTCACCGTGGCGAAGGGAGTTACGGCTTTCAGGAGCGTTACTTGGACGCCGCAAGAGCTGCAATCGGGATCGGTGTGTCTATTCGCGGTTCAACTAGAAGGCTCTCCCGCAAAGTTAAGCGCGAAGTGGATGGGACGTGACGTATCGTTCTTCCAGGGGCGCGATGGCCACGAGTGGTATGGGTTGGCTGGAGTTGACGTGGAAGCCTTGCCGGGAGTCTACCCGCTCTATGTTGTCGCCACGATGCCGGATGGAGAGGTGATTCACCTGTCTCGCGATGTTCAGGTTGGCCCATCCAACTATAAGACCGTATCGCTTCGGGTGCCTGACCGCTTTGTGAAGCCGGACGCTGCAGCCCTGCGCCGAATAGAAGCCGATAAGCAAGCCAAGGACATCGCGTTCTCACACCAGATTCCGACCCCTGAATGGTCAGGAGATTTCCGTGCTCCGATCGGTTCCGTGGTGTCCGATTCGTTTGGCACGCGCCGGGTGTTCAATGGCAAGCTGGTGAGCGTTCATCGTGGCCTGGATTTCCGGGCCAAGCCCGGATCGCCGGTGCTGGCGGCGAATTCCGGCGAGGTAGTGCTGGCTCGCAAACTGTTTTACGAAGGCAACTGCGTGATCATCGACCACGGAGAAGGGTTTATGACGTTGTACATGCACCTGTCTCGATTCAAAGTTGCCGAAGGGCAGAAAGTCACCAAGGGCCAGGAGATTGGCTTGAGTGGCGCCACCGGCAGAGCTACCGGCCCGCACCTGCACATGGGCGTTCGTTGGGAAGGGGCGTATCTCGATCCCGCGAGCCTGTTGAGCTTAACGTTGGGCAATCTCCCGTAAGATGAGCGGGTGGGTGGCCGCCAAGCTCCAGTAGATCCCGAATTCGTTCGGAAAATCGAATGTGGGTGCCCCGTTCTAGCCTGATTTTGGCTAGGGCGGGGCAGTTTTCTACTGAATTTCGATCACGCTGCCGCTGTCCGCTTCTTGCAATTCCTTGGTGCGCTCGATCACGCGCTGGGTGAACGCGAACAGCGACTTGGCGTGCGGAGACTGGTCGCCCTCGAGTACGATGGGCTGGCCGCTGTCGCCGCCTTTGCGGATGTCGGGATCGAGTTCGATGCTGCCGAGAAACGGCACGTTGAACTGCTGCGCGGTGCGCGCCCCTCCGCCCTTGGAGAAGATGTCGATCTCATGCTGGCAGTGCGGGCACACGAAGTAGCTCATGTTCTCGACGATGCCGAGGATGTCCACCTTCACCTGCTTGAACATCTCGAGGGCTTTGCGCGCGTCCTGCAATGCAACGTCGCTCGGCGTGGTGACCACGATCGCGCCCGTCAGCGGCACGGTCTGCACCAGCGAGATCACGACATCGCCAGTGCCCGGTGGCAGATCGACGACGAGGTAGTCAAGCTGCCCCCACTCCACCTGGCCGAGAAACTGCTTGACGATGGAGTGCAGCATGGGGCCGCGCCACACCAGAGGTTTGTCGCCCGGGCTGAGGAAGCCGACCGACATCACCTTCAGGCCGTAACGCTCCGGCGGTAGAATGCGATCTTCGCCGACCACGCTCGGCGCCATCGTGGTGCCCAGCATTAGCGGGACGTTGGGGCCGTACACGTCGGCATCGAGCAATCCGACCTTGTGGCCCAGGCGCGCCAGTGCGATAGCCAGGTTCACTGCCAAAGTGGTTTTGCCAACGCCGCCTTTGCCGGAGCCCACGGCGATGATGCTGTTGACTCCCGGAAGCGGCTGCGGCCCCGCCTGCGGTTGGCCGGGCATGTGCGAATGAGAACTCACGTGGATATCCCTACTGTGCTTGGAATGATGTGCGCAAACGACGATTATACGCTGGAGGATGTGGCCGTTTTGGGTGTATGGGTCGCACGGAACAAGTTTCCGCTTGGCAGTTTCAGATCGTTACACTTGGTGTACTAGCGAGAGAAACAGCGTGGCACGCGTGAATCGTGTTGTCATGTTTGTTTCTTGCTCCAGAGTGAAGGCGATGCTCGCGGTCAGGGTGACAATCTGCTAACTAATCCTCAGTCCTCTTGCCATCTGTCCGCCAACCGAGCATAATAGCGTGTTCGCTTTTTCTTCGCATAACCGAGGGCATGGTGCAGAACTACCTACCATTCGATTTCGAGCCCACCGATCAGCAACGCCGGGCAATCGAACATGTGCACGGTCCCATGCTGGTGGTGGCGGGCGCCGGCACCGGTAAAACCACCGTCCTGTCACGCCGTATCGCACAGCTCATCGACAGCGGAGCGGCCGAGCCCGACGAGATTCTCGCGGTCACCTACACGCGCAACGCTGCGGCTGAACTGATCGCTCGCGTCGGCGGCATTCTCCATCCCCAGCTCGACCGCCAGCGTGCAGCCAGAAAGCTGATGGCCAGCGGACTCCAGGCAAACACCTTTCATGCTTACTGTTATGGTTTGCTGCGCGATTCGGGGATCAGCTTCGGACTGATTGACGATACGGACCTGCTTATCCTCTTGCGGCAGCGCATCGCCGAGCTGAAACTCGAGCATTACATTAAGGCTTCCGAGCCCGGCACCTTCCTCGAGGAGCTGCTGAAATTTGTTCGCCGCTGCCATGACGAGTTGCGCACGCCTGACGATTACGACAACTATGTCGCCCGGCTGGAGCGGAAAGAGCTTCCGCTACCGCGCATGGGCAAATCGAAGGATGCCGCAGTCATGGGCGCGGAGCAGGTGCTGGGCCGCTGCCGCGAACTGGCTCGGGTCTTTCGCTTCACCGAGGACCTGCTGAAACGGGAAGGGCTCGGTACCTTCGGACATATCCTGACCCGCGCCGTGGAATTGCTGGGCCGCCGACGTTCGCTACTGGAGCGGGCGCAGAAACGAGCGCGCTTTATCCTGATTGACGAGTTCCAGGATTCCAATATTGCGCAGCTTAGAGTGACGAGTCTGCTGGCCGGGGCAGAAGCTAACGTCTTCGCCGTCGGCGATCCTGACCAGGCGATCTATCGCTTCCGCGGCGCCACCAGCGGTATCTTCGAGGAGTTCCTCGCGACGTTTGGTCCTGGCCGTGTGCAGCGCGTCAGCATGTCGCAGAATCGTCGCTCCACTCCACCTGTACTGCGCTGTGCTTATCAGGCAATATCCTGCAACCCCGTCGTTAAGCTGCAAGCAGGCGAGTGGAAGCGCGAGCCGCTCGAATGTCTCCGCCTGAAGGAAGAACCGGAGTTGGCGAACGCGCCTGCAGTGCAAGCCATTGTGCACAACGGATGCGAGCAGGAGGCCGAGTTCGTCGTGGACACAATTGAAGCAATGCGCCGGCAGCGGCCTGCGATGCCCCTTCGCGACTTCGCCGTCCTCTACCACCTTCACAACCATCGGGACGCTGTGGTGGCCGAGCTGCGGCGCCGCGGCATTGCGACCGCGGTCAGAGGCGCCGATCGGTTCGAAACTCCCGAGGTCCGTGATGCTGTGGCGGCGTTGCGCCTCGTGGAAGGCCCCAATCCCATTGCGCTGTTCCGGGTTGCCGCCTTGCCGCAGTTTCGAGTTGACCCCGAACGCTTTCGGGCTGAGTTGGCTCTGGCGGGCAGGAACGGTTCGGCCGAGGCGGCGCTGGAAAAATCCGGTCCCGGAAGGGAAGTGATGGACCTCGTCCGGGAGTCGCGTCGCGAAGTAGCCGAAGCCAAGGGCGACCTTTTGGCGGCGATGAAGATTGCGCAACCGGCGTTTCAACTGCCTGAGTCTCCGGGCTGGCAGTGCTTGCAGGAGTTCGCCGGACGCTGGTATGGGAAGCCCAGGCTGATCCGAGGCGAGGGCACGCTCCGCGAGTTCCTCGACCACCTCAAGCTGTTTCGCGACGTGGGTGGTTGCCTTACCGACGACGACGATGCCGACCCAGTCACCGCTCTTGCGCCTAAAGACCTGACAGCCGGCGAACTGCTGCACGACGCCGTGCAGTTGATGACCGTCCATTCCGCGAAGGGGCTGGAGTTCCCCTGCGTCTTCGTTTTGCGTGTGGTTTCACCTTCGTTCCCCAGTGGGCACCGGCAGGCGCTGATCGAATTCCCCATCGAACTCCGGAGCGCGGTGGCGGCGGCAGAAGCGGATTCCAAGACGCTTCACGCCGCGGAACAGCGGCGGCTCTTCTATGTTGCCATGACGCGCGCCATGGACGATCTGTACGTTTGCGGCGAGTTGCGGCGCGGCAAAGATCCCATCCCTCCCAAGTTCATGCGGGAGTTAGCGAGCGCGCGGGTCTCCATGCTGCGGGGCGCCATCGAATGTCATCAGTTGCCGCCGTCCGACATTGTCCCAACCATGCATGCCGCAGCCGAGCCACAACCGCTGATCGCGCAATGGATGCAGCTACCGGCGCGATGCGATGCGCCACTGGGTGAGTTGAGCGCCAGCGCCATCGAGCAGTACGAACGCTGCCCGCTAGCATTCAAGCTCAGCCGCGATTGGTGTATCCCCGAGGAGCCTGCGGCCATGATGCAATTTGGTTCGGCGATGCACCTGGCCCTTAAAGCCTATTTCGATGGCGTCCGTGCCGGGCATCCGCCGGATGAAGATGCGGTCATTGCGTGTTTTCGCGACGAGTTCGGCAAGGCGAAGATCGAGGAGGACGCGCAGCGCGAGCTTTACGACAAGGATGGCTGCGAGCAACTGCGGCAGTTTCTGCGCTCCGATCTGGCGAAGCCCACTGGCGAGATTCTGAACAACGAGCGCTTTTTCCGTGCCAACATTGGCGGGACCATAGTGAAGGGACGAATGGATCGCCTTGAGCGGGTCGAGGGTGACCGCGTCAGCATTGTTGACTACAAGACCGGAAAGCCGAAGACGCAGGACGATGCAGACGAGAGCCTGCAACTTTCCATCTACGCGCTGGCAGCTAAGAGCATGGGTTTTCTGGCCGACTCACTCGTGATCGTCAATCTCGCGGATTGCAGCGCGGTCCAGTCACGGCGGTCGCCGGCGGAACTCGCAGACGAAGAGGCTAGGGTGGGCGCGGCCGCAGCTAATATTGCCGCCGGACACTTCGAACCCAGGCCTGGCCGGCATTGCCGCTTTTGCTCGTATCGCAGCCTTTGTCCGGCAACGGAACTGCTCGTTGCTCAGCCCGCCGAACGCACCGCCCAGGTGAACTGAGTATTTGCGCGGGAAAAACAATGCTTCGGTAAGGGACCTGTGTCGTCCCTGAAGGGACTCGCAGGGTCTTTCCAGTTGACCCAGCGCTGAAGCGCTGGGCTAAGCTCTTTCGCCCCATTAGGGGCTGGTTCCCATCCGGGCAAACTGATATGAGGTTGCGACGCAGTCTCTGACGACCGCAGTACAGTAGTGCTGTTCGAACTAGCGACCATTACCTGGGTGCGTAATCGCTTCATGGATACTCCACCGCTGTCGGCGGCAATTCAGGTCGCGTTCGGAGGCGCGCTGGTGTTTGCTACCGGCATCTTGATTGGAACTTCGTAGCGTTGTGCGAATCAATTTCGGCTAAATGGTTTGCTGAGAGGCTCGAATGTGAGAGCTTTTGAAGGGGCGCACCTTCAGGTGCGCCGTTCTAAGTTCCTTTATTCTTGTCATCCCTCACCGACTTCAGTCGGTGAGGGATCTGCTTTTCGAGGCTTCGGCAAACCGTAAAGGTGCGGAAATATGCGATATTCGATGACATGTGGCTGACGCTTCCAACTCGTCTAGGATTCGTGCTTGGCCTCGTCTTCACGATTTGCCTCCCGATGTCAGCGCAAACCTATCTCGGAATGGATCGCAACGATTACCCCGGCGACGCGAACATGGTGGCGTTGCGTAAGACGTTCGCATTCACAGGATATTGGCTGAACAACCCGCCCGGCGCAACGACCAACACGTGGCAAGGCAAGCGGAATACGATTCAAGCGATGGGCTACGGATTCCTCCTGCTGTTTAACGGCCGGGAGTATCGGCAGCTCCAGGCTTCGGGCAATGCGGCGCAGGTCGGGAGCAGCGACGCGGCAGCGGCGGTGAAATCTGCCGCGAGGGAAGGTTTTCCCAAGGGCGCAATCCTGTTTCTGGATCAGGAACAAGGCGGCCGCATGCTCCCCGAGCAGCGCGCCTACATTCATGCCTGGGTGGATGGCGTGGTGCGCGGAGGCTATCGTGCGGGCGTCTACTGTTCGGGCATTCCGTTTCGCGAGTCGAATACGGTCTCCGTGGTGACGGCCAACGACATTCGCGATCACGCCAGCGGCCGCGAGATACGCTTCTTTATCAGCAACGATCAGTGTGGTCCGTCGCCGGGCTGCGTGTTTCCCAAGCCGCCGCCAAAACCCGCCGGCAGCGGCGTGGCCTTCGCCGAAGCGTGGCAATTCGCGCAGTCCCCGCGGCGTCCCGACATGACCGCGGCCTGCCGTCAAACCTATGCGCCGGATGGCAACTGCTACCCGCCAGCCATGTCGGCCAGCTCTGGTGTGCACGTTGATGTGGACACGGCAAACTCTCCCGATCCCTCGCACGCGCGAGGGAAGTGAATCCGAGAGCGGTTACACAGTTCAGAATGCGTATCTGACCGCGATGGTTCCCGTATTACTGTGGAAGTCGCGCGGCAGAATCGGTCCGGGATTACCGCGCTCGTGGTAGTCGTAATAATTCCACATACCTTTCGCCTCCCACCCTTTCGCAAGAGCGAAGGCGAGCGACGCGCTCGGCGTGTGATACAGCGAGGACAACGAACCCAGCGGCTGCAACGGATTGGCCACCGTCACAATTCCTGTCGTGGGAAGAAACAGAGGGTCGCTGCCGGTGCTGTCCACCAAATAATATCCGGCGGCAAACGCCGTCCGCTTGGTGGGACGCAGGATGACGTTGAAGTAGACGGAATTCACCGTGTTCTGGTAATGCCAGATGGCGAAGGTGTTCGCTCCGTTGCTATCGGCATAGCAGGGGTCGGCCGCGAGTGACGGAGTGCCCAGGTTAACGCAAACGTCGGTCGTCGACACAACGTTGTTGTAGTCATAGCCCAGGTCAAACGAGATGAGTTCGCGCGGCGTCATCGAAATATCGAACCCGGCATAATGGTTGTGGTCGTGATGGTTGGCCGTTATGGTGCCATCCGTGTCGGGTCCGGTGTTCTGGCTTTCAATCCAATTCAGAGTGCCCGAGACCGCCAGCCATTTTTTCGGCGTGTAGCGGCCGCGGAGCTTGTAGTGCTGCAAATTGCGCGGCTCGATGCGGGTAAACAACACCCCGCCCGCACCGTTGGCCGCCATAATTTCGACGTCGCCATTGAGGCGGAGAGTATCCATGGGCCGCACCCACACTCCCAAAATTCCCCAGTTCTCGGTGATCGCGTAATAATCCCCGGCGGTGACAACTGGCGTCATTACCACGCAGGTTCCGTCGGCCAGGGTTTGCGTGCAAGGCGCTCCGCGTTGCGCGTCGTTGGGATAGAAGTAGGCCGTTCCTGCATCCGTATTACTGAGGTTGTTGTTGGAGTTGGCTTGCTTGTCGGCGTAGCGATAACCGATGTGACCGCCGACGCGCCGGTTCAACGTGTATTCCAGGTCGGCGGTGTTGTACTTGAAGTTCAGGTTTAGGTATCGGTAGTAATTCACGTAATCCACATCGGCTGGACTGCTGCCGGTGTGGACCGGAGTTCCCGATCCGTTCAGGCAAATCTGTGGCGATACCCCAGGCGAGTTGAACACGCCAATCCCGGAGAGCAGCGACGTCCCGCCGTTGGGGAAGCACGATGTACCCACGCTGTCCAAGGTCCCCGGCGATCGCGAATTGTAAAAGCGGAACGCTTCGGAGAAGGCAAGCTTATTGGTGATGTGCCAGGTCCCTTCGAAATCCCCATCGTCCAGGACGCGCTTGGTGTTAGATGGGCCGGTAAACGCGAATTCCCGCTGGTTGGTGCGAGACTCTAATCCATTGAACTCCTCCAGGTAGTTGGTGACCTGACTGTAGCCGCTGCTGTAAGCGTACCGAGCGGTGAGGTCAACCCGTTTGAGAAAGCTGGAATGCAGCGAGATCTGCTCGGTCGGCAGAAAGCTTCGCACCGGTCCCGATCGCACGTAGCTGAAATCGCCATTGCACTTCGGATTATAGGAGCCGTTGATGAATGGCGTAGAGCACGGCAGGCCCGCCGCCGGGTTGAAGGGCAGTCCGATATCCACCGGAGTTCCATTTTGCAGTGAGAACATCTGGTTCTGGTCTACCTGGAAGGTATCGTTCTTGAAGGTGTCGAAGGTCTGGTCGTAGCTGATCGTGGTCTGGCTGAATATCCGGTAGTCTGCCCCGAAGCGGTAGGTCTGTCCGGTCACGCGCCACGGTTGCACTAGCAAAATGTCCGTGCCCGCGTGAAACGTGGTGTCGGTTTGGCCCTGGCTTCCGTTGTAGTTGTAGCCCGCCCGGAAGCGCAGGCGCGACTCCGGCATGATAGTCAGGTCATAGTTTTGGAAGTCGCGCGACGGCTGCATCAGGTGCGGCGACTGGTTGACCACCACGTACGGGTTTACCGGGTTCAGCGGATTGGCCAGCACGTTGTAATCCCAGTAGTTCAGGTCGTGGCGATAAGTGAAGTTGAAGTCGTACCACTTGTCCTTCGACACGGTCAGGCGGGTGGCCGTTTCAGGATCGCCGCCGTAGCCAAAGCTCGACATGTTGAGGCGGTCGAAGAGAAATCCGTCATGGTTGAGCGAGCGCATGCTCAGGTCCGACGACAGGATGCGCGGCCCCTGCTGCATGTTCACCCACGTCGAGTACATCGAGGCGTTGCCTTCGGTGCCCACAAAGCGGTAGCCCGCCTCGATATCGAAATTTGTGTGGTAATTGCCCAGGTCGGTGCCGCTCTCCTGCTGCGCGCTGGTGACGTCTACGCCGAGCTGTTGCGCCGCGAGATTCGCCGATAGGCACAACACCGCACCAGCTACTGCCAGCGTCATTACGCGACGGAACACCCTCCAGCCGCTTTCCTTCTTCGTCGCTTCAAGGCAACGAGGAGGAGATGAATAAATCCGATTTGAATTTGCTTTCATCGTCGCCCCCTTTTACTTGAAGAAGACGTCACTAGCGTTCGAGCCGTGAATGGCAACGTGGCACATGGTGCACGCTTGATATTTGTTGGCCTGGTTGTGCAACGTCAGGAACGTCGACAGCCCGTGGCACTCAATGCACAGATTGTTGACGTTGTTGCGGGTCAGCAGCCGCGGATTGTTCGAGCCATGCGGCACATGGCATGCCGTGCAGCCTTCTGTCTTCACCGGCAGATGGTTGAAGACGAACGGCCCGCGTTTCTCTGTATGGCACTTCAGGCAGATCTGGTCCTGCGCCGTGCTGATCTTCGCGGCTTTCGGCAGGCTGCCGTGCACGTTGTGACAGTCCTGGCACTGCACCAGGCCTTCGTTCACCCGGTGGTGGAAGGGACGGTTAAAATCGGCAATCGCGTCGGTGTGGCAGCCGTAGCACAGGGTCGGGGTCTTCGCCTTCAGCAGCGCGACTTGCTCTTTCGCTTGATGGGGCGAATGGCACGTGATGCAACTCACGTCGGCTTGGTAATGCACAGAACGCTGGAAGTCAGGATGAGTGGTGCCATGGCACGTCTGACAGCGTGCACTCACCTGCTGTGCGGTCGCTCCCTTGAAGGAGAAGATTTTCGATTTGTCGCCGCCACCTTCCACGTGGGCGGAGCCAGGACCATGACACGATTCACAGCCATGCCACTCCTGCCCCGTGCCCTTCTTGAGATTGGCCAGGTTCGTGTTCCAATGTTGAGTGGCTTCAATCTGCTTGTACTGATCTTCGTGGCAGGTCTTGCAGGTGTCGGACCCGACATACTGGGGGCCGGCGGTTGGCGCGAAGGATGTCTGCGAATTCGGGTTCGCCGCCTGTCCCTGCGCCGATATTGTGGTGTTCAGAAGGCAGGCCAAAAAAAACGCAATGAAGACAGTGGGGATCGTTCTGCTTTGGGTCAGCATCGTATAGCTCCCAATTACCGCCCCCGAAAAGTTTCGGAGTTAAGTGAACGACGGTCGCCTCGTGTGCCCCCTCTGGTTGGGCAAGTCAACGCCTACGCAAAAACAGCGTCAGCCTTTTTTGCCGCCTACGAACGAACTAGCGACCAGGTTAACATCCCTATTTTGAGCCAGAATAGTCCCCGTCTTGCACGAATGCAACCGCCAAAACGAACGTAATGATCGAAGGCATCCTTCTACGCAACGGCCACTTTGGTGTGGATGCAGGTCCGGAAAATTTGCGTTTATTTGGTGGAGCTAGTCGGGCTCGAACCGACGACCTCATCGTTGCGAACGATGCGCTCTCCCAGCTGAGCTATAGCCCCACAAACGTTGGGAACACGGGGAAGTGCGGGCGGCAATGCGACACGCGCTCGCGTCTCTCATTATACAAAGAATGTCCCACGCATGAAATACGCGACCGCCAGCTCCCGATAGATCGCGCGCACTCTTTTCGTTCGTGCCGAATTACGACGACACGTGCTGCTCCATTGGTGAACCTGTGGGCTCGTGGTGCCGCCGAACATAAGCTCCAAACAGGACCATGCCAAATCCCGGGAAGAGAAAGTAAGGCCACAGATCGCCAAGCCCGCTTTCTCGTTTCACCACGCGAAGTGGCAACGAGAGGTCCGCGCTTTCGGCATTGCGGCTGAGCGCAATGTTCACCGTCCAGTCGCCGGCTGCCGGTAGATCCAGTTCCGCGGCCTGCAGCAGCTTGTTTTCGGAATCCTCGTGGGTTGCACGGACCGAGGGGGGTGGGGCACCTACAGCAACAGCCGGCCGCGCACTGAGATCGACGGTCGAGTCAAGCAGTACCTCTTGCGTGTTCCGATCCTGGACCAGAATGCCGAAGCTGGTGGGGCCGGCTTGAAGATCGCCGGGCGGCGCAAGAATCGCAACGCTAAACGGTCCGCTTTGTTTCCATAGCCGGAGGGCCTGATCGTCATCGTCGGACGAAGTTGCGATCAGGAATGAAAAGCACAATCCGGTTACGACGAATACAACCACAAACCAAACCATCTCGGCGGTTCTGCCCTGGATTCGCGGGCGCAGGAAATCGGCGAGCCACGGAAATTTGCTGCGGAAGGACGGCGATTTGTCAACGGGAGCGCGTTCTCTGTTGCGAGTTGGAACCACCCCGGGACGCTTGGAGAGACAATGTACGGCGATGACAACCGCCGGAAACACGTATGCGAACCCACCCAAAACCCACATGATGGCTCCCGCCGCGGCTTGGTCCGCTTGTGCCGAGAGACCGAACAGGCGAGGTGTCAGGACATAGGAGGGATAGAGCACTTGATCGGAGAAAACCAGGATGGCAGACAGAATAGTGTTTTGAAGATCGCCAACGAACAGGTAGGGCACCATCGCCCAGCGCGGCCACTGCGCCCGGCTTGGCCACGGTTGCACCACCGGCCACCAGAAAATTATCGAGGTGAGAAAGAAGCATGCATGTTCCACCTCGTGCCACGAACTCGAACCCAAGGCCAGCTCGTAGAGCTTTGGGGTATGCCAGGCGAACATTACCGCGCCCATGAGCGCCAGGGCGCAAATCGGATTTGTCAGCGCGGTTCCAATCCGATTGGCGAGCGGCCAATTCAGAAACGGTCCTGCAAATTCGCGGGCAGCGAAGCGCGGCAATCCGCGCACGATGGGGATAAGAGGCGCACCCAGAAGAATCAGCGGGGGCGCCACCATCATCAGCAGCATGTGTTGCAGCATGTGGGCCGTCAGCACGAATCCCGAGAAGGTATCGAGCGGAGAAGCCAGCGCGACCCAAAGGGAAAGAAGTCCGACGAGAAAAGTGACGGCGCGCCAGGGCGGCAACTCGGTAGAACCCGCGCGGCGAAGATCGATCCAGCCGCGCAGGTAAACCAGCGCCGTCAGTATCAGCGCGAACGTGGCGACCGGCGGAATGGACCAGGAGCGCAGCGCGGCTTGAAAGACGGATTGCATGACCCTCAGCGATTGCTGGCAGGGGGAGAATTTTCTTGCTTGGTGACGGTGGCTTGGGCGGCATCGCGGGCGGGCGGGCGACCGGGGAGATGCAGGGTTTCCAGGAAGGAAACCAAAGCAGTCACTTCCGCCGGGTTCAGGTTCTTGCCGTAGGCGGGCATGTTGCCGCCGCCTTGGATGACCTGCCGTACTAGTTGGTCACGGGTTAGAGTGGTGGCGATCGTATCTAGGGCGGGTCCGCGCTTGCCGCCGGAGTCGCCGATGGAATGGCAGTTGCGGCACTGCTTCACCTGAAAGACCAGCGCGCCTTGCCGCTCCAGCGGCGATCGCCCGTTGAGATACTCCACGGGCACTGGGTCACCGCTCCAGCCGTCCATCACGGGACTCCAGGGCGAATAGGTGGCCAGTTTGGTGAAGGTTCCCAGAGCCACCGCGATCAGCAGCACCGTGACCACGGCAATGGGCCGCCGCTTCCAGCTCTTCTCTCCCTCGCCCGACAGGAAGGGCAACAGAATCAGGAAGCCCAGAACGACCACCGGGGCGATGAGCAGGATGGCTGTTTCCATCTGTGGAGGCAGCAAGGCCAGCATGGCATAGATCCACAGGAAGAAGAAGTCGGGTTTGGGAATGGTCTGGACGATGGTGGGGTCGGGATAGCCGCTGGGACCAAACGGTCCGAAGTAGGCGGCACAGGCCATCACGCTGACGATGATGGCGGCGGAAAAGAACATGTCTTTCCATACTGCGTCGGGCACGAAGGGAACGCCGTCGCGGTGCGCCATCTCATGGTATTCCTGAACATAAGTGGAGCGGCGGACGATGCGTCCGGGCATGGGCCATTCGTTGATGCCCAGCTTCAGCACCATGAGCAGGTGCAAGGAGACGAACCCGATGAGCAGGCCGGGAATCACGAACACGTGCAGGGCGAAGAATCGCGACAGCGTGTCGCCGGCGATGATGGGACCGCCCAGCAGCAGATGCACCAGACTGGCCCCGAGAATAGGAACGCGGCCCATGATGGCGACCCCGATGCCGAGGCCCCAATAGGCATCCTGGTCGAAGCGCAGGACCTGGCCGGTGAAGGCCATACCCAGGGTCATCAGCAGCAGAAACACACCGAGGATCCAGGTCAGCTCGCGGGGAAACTTGTAGGCGCCAAACAGGAACACCTGCGCCATGTGGATGAGCACCACCGCGACCATGAAGTTGGAGCCCCAGCCGTGCACTCCGCGCAGGAACCATCCCAGGGTGACATCGTGGTTGAGATATTGCAGGCTGTTCCAGGCTTCGCCGGCCGAAGGCACGTAGATCAGCGCCAGCATGATGCCGGTGAAGACCTGCAGGATGAAGATGGTCAGCGCGGCGCTGCCGAAGACATACCACCAGCTCGCCGACTGGCGGGGCACCGGATGCGTGGCCGTCTCGCGGATCACGCCCGCGATCTGCAGGCGCTGCTCAAACCAGTTTCCGATCTGCTTTAGCCTTGACATCCACCGCTCCTCGTCTGCAAGCTCGCGGTCGTCGACAAGGTGGGAATCTGTCCCGCTTCAATCATCAACTTGCCGTCCTCGACTTTGTAGGAATACTGGAACAGGCCGCGCGGAGGCGGTCCGGAAGCGCGGGAGCCGTCCTGGTAATACACTCCACCGTGACAGGGGCACATGAACAAGCCGGATTGCGGGAACCAGCGGACGGGGCAACCCAAGTGAGCGCAATTAATGGCGAACACCTGAAACTGCTCGCCCGTCAGGCGGCGTACCCAGCAGGGAATCTTGTCGGTATCGCCGTCCCAAGCATTGGAGATGGGGTTGCGAAACTGGGCCAGGCGGGTTTGGCCTTCGGGGAATTCATCGAGATCTCCCAGTGATACCCACCGTTGGTACTGGCCGCGCTCTCCGCGCAAGATCGGCGCCAACAGATAACCTACGACCGGCGTGGCCAGCACCACGACGGCGAGGCCGTTCAACATCATGCCGATTTTGGCGAACAGGTCGCGGCGTGAAATCTCAGCCTTGCTGTCAGGCTGGGGGGCGTGGGTGGGCGCCTCGCTCAATGCACACCTCCGGGCGAAGAGTTCGCGGTAGAAGATGGGTTCGCGGTATACGGTACGGGTGACGGCTGGCGACGCTGCGCCGCCAGCCAGGCCACCACATCGGAAATTTCCTGATCGCTCATGGGGTGTCCGGGAACATTGCTGCGCCAGTCCGGGGCGTTGAAGTCGGGTCGGCCGGCGATGACCAGGGTGCGCAGTCCCTGGTCGCTGATCAGGCTGAGATAGGCGCCATTGGTGACCGAGCCCGCCTTGGATCCGCCCTGGTTGCCGTTGCCGTGGCAGGAAGCGCAGAACGTGTTGTAGACCGCCTGGCCCGGCTGCGGATTACCCGGCGCTTTGGCCGCGTACGGCGGAGCTACCACCCCACTCAAGACGTTGGGCTGGCTCCAGCGCTGGCGGATGCCGTGAATGATGGCGTCGATCTGTTGCGCGGTCAGCATGCCGCCTTCCTTCTGCGCGAAGGCTGACATCGCTGTCCCCGTCCGGCCCTTAGAAATCGTGGTGCGCAGCACGTCATCGTCAACGATCGCCAAATAAACCGGATCGCCCAGCGTCATGGCCGGTCCATGCTTGCCCTCGGCGCCATGGCAAGCCGAGCAGTTCTCGCGATAGAGCACGACTGGGTCCAGCACGGAATCCGGGCGCGGCACCTCGGGACCCGGACCGGGCTTGCCTCTCAGCGAACAACCCGCGAGCGCCAACAGCGCGGCCAGCATCAACGCCAGCAATGCGAAACGATGCTTCATCGGCGAGTGTCCTCGCCGTCGTGCTCATGCTCATCGACGATGCCGGGCGATTCAATGCCGGCGCGCATGGCCAGCGGCAGATTCTCTGACGTCCACACTTTGTTCTGGCGCACCACCACCAACCCGGCCACCACTCCGAAGGCCACCTGCGATAACGCAAACCAGTACCAGTTGATCTGCTGGTCCAGCAAGGGATTGATGTAACCCAGAACGTGATACAGCAATCCCGTCCATAGCAATGGCCCGATGATCCCTCCCAGAACAATCGGGCGGGTGGGCAACATGGGCAGCATCGCGCCATACAGCAGTCCCACCAGCAGACACATGGTGATGTGCATGGCCAGCGCGAATACGAACCATCCCAGCCGGAAGTGCAGCAGCGCTTCGGTGGTGGGAATCGCGGGTGCGTCGTACAGACTGCCCGCGATCAAGTTGATCGGATACCACAGGCTATGGAAGAAAACGACTCCGTAGAGCATGGCCAGCACCGCCATGGCGATACCACCGGCCAGTCCACCCTTCACTCCGGCGGAGATGGGATAGATCTTCAAGGGCAGCCAGGCGCGTTGCACCTGCTGCGCCACCGGCAAGCGCATTACTTCGCGGGCTGGAACTGTTCCTGTCTCCGCTTCAGGCTCGGCAGGCACCCGCACGTGACGTTCATGCGGAAGTACCTCGCGGAACCATCCTACCGCACCGGACAGATACAACACAGCGCCCAGGATGCTGATCGACACGTTGGTCAGCATCCCGGCAAAAATCAACGCCAACCCCAGCGCCAGGGTAAACGGCCACGCCGTCGGTGCGGGCAGCATGACGTCGGTGGGCTCGGCATTGCCGATCTGCGGTTCTTGCATATGCATGCTCTTGCTTGCCTCTTCGCTTTTCCTTCCGTCCCACTCAGCGGGTGATAAAGTACACCACCGAAAGCACCACCACCCAGATGGCGTCCACGAAGTGCCAATACATGGCAAAGACCCCGATCCGTTCCGCGTGCTCCTGCTTCACGTATCCCAGAGCGGTGAAGGCCAGGATAATGGACAGCCCGGTCAGCCCCACCAGCACGTGGAAGGCGTGCAATCCCACCAGCGAGTAGAACGTGGTTCCAAACAGGCTGGAGCTGATGGTCAGTCCATCCCGGTAGATCAGCCCGTACCACTCGCGTGCCGTACCCAGGATGAAGATCGCACCCAGGACAATGGTCAGCAGCCACCAGATCCCGAACAGCCGGGTCTTGCCACGCGCGATGGCATGCTCCGCCATCACGATCGTGAAGCTGCTGGAGAACAAACAGATGGAGTTGAAATACGGTACATGAAGAACTTCGCGTGGCGTCGGCCCGCTGATACTCTTGCCCGCGTAGTACAAGTACGCCACCACGAAGATGCTGAAGATCGCCGACTCGGCGACAATCAGACACCACATGCCCACCCGTCCGCGCAATTCGTGCGAGAGCGGCATTTCGGGTTGCGGTACCGCGATGGTCGTAGCTGCCAAGCGAGAGTCTCCTTTTTCCTCGACGCAAAACCGCCCGCCATGGCGGGTGGCCTCGGCTGTTACTCGTACTTCCAGTCAGGATCTTCGGGATGTTTCAAGTCCCACAACGGACGACGGCTTCGCACCACAGGAATCGTGGCGAAGTTGTAATCGGGCGGCGGGGAGCTGGTACTCCACTCCAGTGTCCACGCGTCCCAGGGATCGTCGCCCGCCAGCTTGCCCTTGAAGTACGACGAGACCAGGTTGTAGACAAAAATCAAAATGCCGACGGCTTGAAAGAGCACACCGATAGTGATGATGAGATTCCAGGTATCCCAGCCGCGCCCCGGCTCGTACGTGTAAATGCGACGGGGCATGCCCAGGATGCCGGGAATGTGCATAAAGTCGAATGTCAGGTGGAAGCCAATGAGGAACACCCAGAAGTGCAGCTTGCCGAGCTTCTCGTTGTACATCCGGCCCGACATCTTGGGGAACCAATAGTAGAAAGCGCCAAACAGGGCAAACAGAATCCCGCCCACGATGACATAGTGGAAGTGGGCCACCACGAAGTACGACCCGCCCAGCTGCCAATTGAATGGCGCCACGCTCAGCATGACCCCAGTCAGACCGGCGATGAGAAACTGAAACAAGAACGCCACGCAGAAAAGCATCGGCGTCTTGAATATCAGCTTGCCGCCCCACATGGTGCCCAGCCAATTGAATATCTTGATTCCCGTCGGCACCGCAATCGCCATAGTGGAAGCCACGAAGAAGGCGTTGCCGTACGAGGTCATGCCGACCGTGAACATATGGTGGGCCCACACGCTCATGCTGATGAAGCCAATCGAGATCGTGGCCCCTACCATGATGGGATAGCCGAAGATGGCTTTGCGCGAAAAAACCGGAATGATCTCGGACACGAACGCGAAAGCCGGCATCACCAGGACATAGACTTCGGGATGGCCGAAAACCCAGAAGAAGTGCATCCAGATGATGGCCGATCCGCCGGCTTGGGTGTCAAAGAAGTGGCCGCCCAGGTAGCGATCGATCAGCAGCATAAGCTGGGCGGCGGTCAGCGGCCCCAGGGCCAGCACCACCAATCCAGCGGTCACCATGTTCATCCAGGCAAACAGCGGCATCTTACCCAGGGTCATCCCCGGACAGCGCAGGCAGAAAATCGTGGTCAGGATGTTGATCGCCGTGGCGATGCTGCCGAAGCCGCTGATCAGCAGTCCGATGATCCAGTAGTCGGTGCTGTGTCCCACCGAGAACGATGGCGAGGTCAGCGGCGCGTAGGCGAACCAACCCACGTCCGGAGTACTGCCGGCGCCGTACAGTCCGCTGCCTCCCAGAAAGCTGAAGTACAGGATGATGCCACCGAAAGCGGTCATCCAGAATCCCCACGCGTTCAAGCGCGGGAACGCCATGTCGCGCGCTCCAATCATCAGCGGAATCGCGTAATTGATGAAGCCGAACATCACCGGCATAGCGACGAAGAAAATCATCGTCGTCCCATGCATGGTGAACATCCGGTTGAAAACCTGCGGCGAGACGAAATCGTTATGCGGTCGTATCAACTGCAGGCGCATGATCGAGGCTTCGATCCCGCCGATCACCAAAAAAAACAGCGCGTACACGATGTAGAGGATGCCCAGCCGCTTATGATCGACGGTCGTGATCCAGCCATGCACCCGGTCAAACAGCGGCTGGACGGCGTCGCGCACGGGCGGCACCGCCAGCGGTTTCGAAATCGGTTCAGCATCCCACATCGTTCGGTTCCCCAGTTCTATTTCAGTGTCACGAGATAGTCGGTGACGGCATCCAGATCGTGTTCATCCAGTTGCATGGCCGGCATCAGCGCTCCCGGCTTGAAGCTGTCCGGGTCCTGCACCCATTGCCGCAGGTTCTCCCGGTTGTTCAACGCCGCCCCGGCCGCAATCGTCTCCCGGCTCATCAGGTGAGTCAGATCGGGGCCAAACTTTCCATTGGCGTTGGTGCCCGCTACGGTATGGCAGTTGACACAGGCCGTCGTCTCGAAAACCTGGCGGCCTTTGGCCACGCTGTCGCCCGGCGGCTGCGCCGGTTGCCGCTGCTCCACCACCCAGCGCTCAAAATCCGCGCGCGATTGCACGATCACCCGCAATAGCATCTTGGCGTGCTGGGTGCCGCAATATTGCGCGCACTGGCCAACGTAAACTCCGGTTTCATGCGGATCGATCCACATGTTGTTGGTGCGGTTGGGAATCAGGTCGGTCTTGCCGGCCAGCCTCGGCACCCAGAAGCTGTGATCGGTATCGGCCGACAGCAGCGTGAGGTGAGTGGGCGTGGGATGCTGCGGATCGCTGACCGGAACGTGCAGCTCGTTGGCCGCGATGAAGCCCTGCTGCGGATACTGAAATTCCCACCAGAACTGATGACCCACGACCGTGACTTCCGTCGTGCCCGCCGGGAAGCGCGCATCCTCCACCGCATGAATGACCCGCGCCGAGGCCAGAAACAGCACCACCACAATCAACACCGGGATCACCGTCCAGGCCAGCTCCATCTGATTGCTGCCATAGATCTGCGGCGGCTCGCGCCCATCGTCGCCGGCGCGCCGCCGGAACTTCACCACCGAGTACACCAGCAGACTGAACACCGCGAGAAAGATCGCCCCGCAGATCGCCAGCACAAACAACGACAAATGGTAGATGGAGTCGGCCGGCGTCGACGCCGGTGAAAATATGCTTGCCGACCCGGGCGCTGCCCCCGCCTGCGCAAAAGCCGCTTCCGTCATTCCAATGCAGAGCCAGGCGGAAGCGGTGCGAAACAATTTTCCGGGTCCCAGATTCAAGCTCAAAACACTATTCTCCCAGCTTGCCAGCGACGTGTTAGTCGTCTGGTTGCACCATGTATGTTGCCAAGATAGCAGTTTGCCCCAGGGGCGACTTTATGATTTCTTCGGTGACGGGATGATTGCTGCCCACGCGAAGTTTGTCAAGAAGTTTTGTGAGCCCGATTTTCCCGAGTCCCGCGGCCATCTCTTGTCCAGCGCCGGTTTCAGACGACACGGGCTGCGTCGGAGAGGGTGAGAGCGGCGCTTTACCTGGTTTATCCATCTGTTTCGCCATCGGAAACCAGCAAGTTTTGCAGGGGCAAGGCTTCAGAGGCTGCCGAAAAAGTAGGTTTCAGCCGGTGTTTCGAAGGGGCGTACCTTTAGGTTGAAAGCCGGGAGATCTACGATTTTCCAGCGAACCTCCGCGCGAACGCCTTGAGCGGGAATCGGATTCCTTCGAACAAGATCTTCCGGCTGAACTTGGATTTGCCGGATTCGCGTTCGGAAAAAATGATTGGGAATTCGCAAAAACGTGTTCCGCGCCGGTGCAGGCTGAATTTCATTTCCATCAGGAAGGCGTATCCCTCAGAGCGAATGTGGTCCAGATCGATGCCTCTGAGGACGGCAGCCTGGTATCCGACAAAACCTGCGGTCATATCGTGCACCGGTACTCCAGTAAGGGTCCGGGCATAAAGATTTGCGCCAAAGCTGAGAAATCGCCGGGAGAAACTCCAGTTTTTCGCGCCACCGCCCGCGACATAACGTGAACCAATCACCACGGGACACACCTTGAGCAGCTCGATCATGCGCGGTAGCAATTCGGGAGGGTGCGACAAGTCGGCGTCGGACTGTATCACGTAGCTGGCGAGGTCCTTGGTCAGGATTTCTTTCATCGCGTCGCGGCACGCCGATCCGTAGCCGCCTTTGCCCGGACGTGCCATTAGGTGAATGTGACTGTCGTTCTCCTGAATGCGGCGGATCTCATCGGCCGTGCCGTCGGGAGAATTGTCGTCCACAAAAAAAATCGGCTCCTCTCCAACGGCTTTTCGGATTCTGGCGACGAGGACCGCGATATTCCCCCTTTCGTTGTACGTGGGGATGATCAGCATTCGGCCGGCCTTCCAAAGTGTGGGTTCACCATGTGCGGAATTGGCAATCCTACAAGATTCAGTGGCTCAGTCGTCAACTATTATGGAGGCATCAGGACTTGTGCAGCCTGCGCCAAATGCGGGTTCTCTATCCTTCCCGCCGCTGGTACCGCTGGGCGGCTGACTGAAAGGCCGGCTCTCCCCGGGCCACAGCAATTCTGAAAACGCCATAATTGACAGATGGGCTACACTACTTCATCTCAGGGAACCACTCCTTCAGAATAAGCGAAGAAGTGATCTTGCAGTGTCTATGAGCCGAACAGCGAACAGCGAATAGCGAGCAGCGAAAAGCGGCTTTTGTGACGCATGTCATTGAATCTCGCCCCCGCGAGGCGGTATAGTAGCGCGTTCGTTAATATCCGGATCGCGCTTCGGTGCGACCATCGAGACAGCACTTTATGCCGCAGAACTATGTACCGATGTTCATTTTCGCCTTCCTGGCGTTTCTGGTGGCGGCCGGGACGCTTGCCATCTTCTACCTCGTCCGCCCCAGTAACCCATTCAAGACCAAGCTGATGCCCTACGAGTGCGGCATCACGCCCTTCGACAGCGCACGGGGCCGTTACACGGTCCGTTTTTATATCGTTGCCATTCTGTTTGTGGTCTTCGACGTGGAGACAATCTTCCTGTTTCCCTGGGCCGTGCAGTTTAAACTGCTGGGTTTGTTTGGTCTGCTGGAGATGCTGATCTTTCTTGGCATCCTGATCGTGGGATACATTTGGATATGGAAGAAGGGCGCGCTGGAGTGGGTTTAGCCGTAATGGCATCCAGCGCAGAACAACCGGCCCCATTCGCGTCACCAACCGCGGATGGGGATTTTGTTTTTTGGGATGGGCGCGATGATCCGCGCCCATATGGCGGGTTTGCGGAACAATGTGATCAACATCACAGTGCGACGTGACCCCCGCACGGGATGATAAGAGCCTCAAGCTGATAAAACTTATAGTTCCATGACAGCAGGGAGCCGGCACAGAAGAGAGCCATAGCAATGCCCGAAGAAACCAAAGGAACCGACCCAGTCTCTCCTGAATCATCCTCCCCGGCGGGCGCGCCCGCGGCGCCCGGTGAGGGAGCAGGATCGGGCGGCGCCAAAGCGTCCGCCGAAACATCCCCAGCTTCTGCTGCATCGACAGTTCCGCCGCCAGCTGCGCCTGCTGCCAAGACGGAGACACCTGCCTCGGCAAAGCCCGTTGAGTCGGCGCAGCCAGCCGCCGCCCCTGCGACCGGCGAAAAGCCAGCTGCCAGAGCCGCTGATCCCGCAAAAGCAGCCGCCGCTGAGCCTGCGAAGCCAGCCGCTCCAGCGACCGGCGAAAAACCTGCTGCTCCAGCAACCGCCAAGCCCGCTGCGCCCGCNNTGCCCCGGCAGCCGCCAAGCCCACGCCCAAGCCGGAAGGGCCCAAGCCGGAGCCTTGGGAGTCGGAACTGGTCACGACCCTTCGCAGCCAATACGGCTCTGGGATCAAAGAGGCCAGCACCTACGTCGGCCAGAAGTACCTGGTCGTGGACAGCTCACTTGTTTACGAGATCCTGCTGCGCATGCGCCATGACGAGCTGTTCGACTACTGCGTGGACATCACCGCAGTGCACTATCCCAAGCGCGAGGCGCAGTTCGACATCGTTTACATCCTGTATTCGTTCCACCATAACGAGCGAGTGCGGATCAAGACACAGATCAAAGACGGCGAGCATCTTCGCACCGCCGTGACAATTTGGGAGACCGCCAACTGGCTGGAGCGCGAGGTCTTCGACATGTTCGGCATCGTCTTCGACGGGCACCCCGACCTGAAGCGCATTCTTATGCCCGACGGCTGGAAGGGCCATCCGCTGCGCAAGGATTACCCGATCCTGCAGCAAGACCAGGAATGGGTGAAGATCAACCTGGGCATCGAGAGTGGACAATGACCGATTCGACTCGCACGGATTATCTCGACCTCGATACCAAGGACGAAACTTTCCTTGATGCGACGGAGCTGGTCCTCAACATGGGGCCGCAGCATCCGTCCACGCACGGCGTGTTGCGCGTCATCCTGAAGCTGGATGGCGAGAAGGTCCTGGGCACGGAGTGCGTCATCGGCTACCTGCATCGAGGCGTAGAGAAAATTGCGGAGAACCGCACCTACGCAATGTTCAATCCTTATGTGGACCGCATGGATTACGTTGCCGCGGTCTCCAACGGGCTGGGTTACTGCGAAGCCGTCGAGAAGCTGCTTAGCGTGGAGGCCCCGCCGCGGGCGCAATACCTTCGGGTCATCCTCACCGAATTGTGCCGCATCGCCAGCCACCAGGTATGGCTGGGCACGCACGCACTCGATATTGGAGCGATCACGCCGCTGTTCTATTGCTTCCGCGATCGCGAAGAGGTCCTGAAGATCTTCGAGAAGTATTGCGGCGCGCGCCTTACCACGCACGCGTTTCGTATCGGCGGGTGTATCTACGAGGCCTACGAAGGCTTCGAGCAGGATTGCAAAAAGTTCTGCGACGCCTTCCTGCCTAAGCTCGACGAATACGAAGAACTGCTGACCACCAACCGCATCTGGGTGGAGCGCACCAAGGGCGTCGGCATTCTGAATCCGGAGGATTGCATTGCGCTGGGCGTCACCGGCCCGGTGCTGCGCGCCAGCGGCGTGAAGTGGGACCTGCGCAAAGCTCAGCCTTACGAGTCGTACAAAGATTTCGACTTCGAGATCCCTACCGGACTGCACGGCGACACCTACGACCGGTACCTGGTGCGGATCGAGGAGATGCGCCAGGCCGTACGCATTATTCGTCAGGCGGTGGATGGCTTGCCGCAAGGCCCGATCATGGCCAAAGTGCCGAAGGTGATCAAGCCGCCAGTCGGCGAGGTGTATCACTCCATCGAAGCGCCCAAAGGCGAGTTGGGCTATTTCATCGTGAGTGACGCTTCCACGCAGCCGTATCGCATACGGGTGCGTCCTCCGTCGTTCGTCAATCTGCAAGCCCTCGACAAGATGGTGCGCGGCCTGCTGGTGGCCGACGTGGTTGCGGTCATTGGCACGCTCGACATCGTGCTTGGGGAGGTGGACCGCTAATGATCGAGTACATCAAAGGCTATCTGAGTTCGGGCACGACTCCAGGCGAAGCGGGCAATATGTTCTGGGCCACGGTTTATATCCTGCTGGTGATCACCGGGGTTTCGGTGGCTGTCCTTTGCATGAATTGGCTGGAGCGCAAGATTCTGGCACACATGCAGATTCGTCTTGGTCCCATGCGCGTGGGCCCGCACGGATTGCTGCAGCCCTTTGCCGATGCCCTCAAGCTGCTGATCAAGGAAGACATCATTCCCCACGACGCCGACAAGTTCGTGTTCTGGAGCGCGCCCGTCGTGGTGACGATGACCGCATTCACCACGTTTCTGGTGGTGCCGTTTGGCCGCACCCACGCCGTCACTGACATGAACATCGGCGTCTTGTTCATGCTGGGTGTGTCGTCGCTGGGCGTGCTGGGCATCATCATGGCGGGCTGGTCGTCGAACTCGCATTACCCGCTGATGGGCTCGCTGCGCTCGAGCGCGCAGATGGTCTCGTACGAAATCGCCATGGGACTGGCGATTGTCTCGGCCGTGCTCATGACCAGTCTGCAGACGGGCACCGGCACGCTGAGCATGATCGGCATTGTCGAATCGCAGGCCGCTCAACATACGTGGTTCATCTTCAAATTTTTCCCGCTCGGCTTCATCGCCTTTGCAGTGTTCGCGATCGCAATGGTGGCGGAGACCAACCGCGCGCCCTTCGATCTGCCGGAAGCGGAATCGGAGCTGGTCGCGGGATTCCATACCGAGTACAGCGGCTTTCGCTGGTCGCTGTTCTTCCTGGCCGAGTACTCGGCCATGCTTGCGGTGTCGTCGATTGCGGTGACGCTGTGGCTGGGCGGATGGATGCGGCCATTTCCGAACTGGTTGGGCGGGACGGCCTGGGACATGGCGTTCTCGTTTCTTCCGGCGTTGACGTTCTTCGTGCTCGCTGCCGGGTGTTTTCTGGGAACCATACGCATGCCGAAGATCCCACAGTTCCGAGTTCAGACGATTGGCTTGGGAACCTTCGCTGCGCTGCTGGGATTTGTCGGGCTGGTGCTGCTGGTTCCGGGAGTGCGCGTCCGCATACAAGACATTTACTGGTTCGTCGTCAAAGTTGCTTTCTTTATGTACTTGTACATCTGGTACCGCGGAACTTTCCCGCGCTACCGCTTCGACCAACTCATGAAAGTGGGCTGGAAAGTACTGCTGCCGACTGGCTTGGGCGTGCTGATTGCTACCGCGATCTGGGGCTTGATGCCGCAACTGTCGGCGGCGATACTGGGGGTGCTGCAGTGAAGTTGAATCCGTTGCTTCGCAAGATCTTCCTGGTTGACTTGGTAAAGGGCCTCAAGGTTACGTTCCACTATCAACCGCCCAGTGAGGCAATTACTGAGCAGTATCCGCTGGAGCGTCCAGTGATCTTCGAGCGCTTCCGTGGGCAGCCGCGGTTGAACGTGAATCCCGATACCGGCGAGTCACTGTGCATCGTTTGCAACCTGTGCGCGCTGGCCTGTCCCGAGCAACTCATCGTGGTGAAGGGCGAGCGCAATCCCGCGACCAAGCGCAAAGAGGTCGTCTCGTGGACCTACGACCTGAGCCGCTGCATGTTCTGCGGCCTGTGTGAGGAGGCGTGCTCGACCGATGCGCTGGAACTGACCCAGGATTACGAGATGGCGCTCTATACCCGCGAGGGCATGGTGCTGGACCAGGCGGCGCTGGAGCGCGGGCAGGAACCGGAGAAGTACGCGAAATGAATCCTGTCGCGACACCATTCTTCTTCTACTTTCTCGCGTTCATGGCGATCGTTTCCGCCATCGCGGTAATCACGCGGCGGAATCCGGTGCACGCGGCCCTGTCGCTGATCGTGACCCTGCTCTCGCTGGCCGGCTTTTACCTGATGCTGTACGCGCCATTCGTGGCTGCGGTGCAGATCGTGCTCTACGCCGGCGGAATCATGGTGCTGTTCCTGTTCGTCATCATGCTGGTGAACCTGGAGCAGAACATCCGCGAGTACCAGTTCAACAAGCAGTGGATCGTGGCGACGATTGCCTCGCTGGCGCTCGGTGGATTGCTGCTGTTCGTGTATCGCACCGGTCGAGGCTCGTTTCCGTCGGCGTTCTATCAGAGTTACCGCGGGCTTGAGGGCGACAACACGCAGCAGATTGGAATCTGGCTGTACGGCAATTACATGCTGCCGTTCGAGATTGCGTCGCTGTTGCTGCTGGTGGCCATCGTAGGCGCGGTGGTCATGGCGAAGAAGAGGATCTGACATGACAGAGATCACCACAATGCATTACCTCGTGGTTGCGGCGGCGCTGTTCATTATCGGCACCATCGGGGTACTGACGCGGCGCAACGTGGTCATCATCCTGATGTCGATTGAGTTGATCCTGAATGCCGTGAACCTGAACCTGGTGGCGTTCTCGCGGTTGTGGGGATTGCACGGGCAGGTGTTCGCCATCTTCGTGATTACGGATGCGGCCGCGGAAGCGGCAGTCGGGCTGGGCATCATCATCGCCTTCTTCCGTAACAAGGAGACGGTGAACGTGGACGAAGTGGACTTGCTGAAGTGGTAGGGAAGCAGGGACTAGGGGCTAGCGGTTAGTTTTGTTGGCCGATGCGGCGGCGATTTGTTCTTCGAGATTTGGGTTTGGCCGATGCGCCATTAACTGTTCTTTGGAATTTTTGTCCGCACGACGAATGATCCAGTCCCGCGAAGCGGGACGGAAGAGCTTAGCCCAGCGCTTCAGCGCTGGGTGGGCCGGATAAAGGAACCGAGTCCCTCGGGGACGACAGAAAAACACGTCCTCCGGCTCGCTCGAGATGACAGACGTTTGAGGGTTGCAATCCTACCCTTTCGCAAAAGAAGCGAAAGGATGGGGCACCCAACAGTTCTTTGTAACGATAGGGGTCCTTCGACTCCGGCGCGCAAAAGCGGCGCGCCTGCGCTCAGGATGACAGGCTTTGGGTTTTGCTAATTGCTGGTTGCTAATTGCTAACGGCTAATTGCTATGTTCTTTCTTGACCACATCTGGTTGATACCGCTGTTTCCCGCCCTCGGCGCGGTTTGCATGTTCTTCTTTGGACGCAAGCTGTCGAAGCAGGCGGTGAACGGCATTTGCGTCGGCTTGGTTGTGCTGGCGTTTCTGTGGGCGTGTGTCGCCGTCTGGCAGTACACGGGATACAGCGCCGCCAGCCCCGGCAAGCCCTTCGAGAAGGTGCTGTACACCTGGATGGGCACCGGCGATGGCTCGCTCGGCTACGTGATGCATGGCGGCCGCACGGCCGAGTTTCGCGCCGATGCCGGCTTCCTGCTCGATCCGCTGTCCAGCATCTGGCTGCTGTTCGTGACCGGCGTGGGCATGCTCATCCACATCTACTCCATCGGCTACATGGGGCATGAAGGCGGGTATTACCGGTTTTTCGGATACATGAACCTGTTCATGTTCTCCATGCTCACGCTGGTGCTCGCCAACAACTATGCCCTGATGTTCGTCGGATGGGAGGGGGTGGGCCTGTGTTCGTACTTGCTGATCGGCTTCTACTTCCAGCGCCACTCCGCCTCGACCGCCGCCAACAAGGCGTTCATCGTGAACCGCGTGGGCGATGCCGGATTTCTGCTCGGCATGTTCACCATCGCCTGGTACATCGGGTCCGTGCAGTACACCAAGGTCAACCTGCTGGCGCGCAGCGGGCAATTTCACATCGGCGATCACTGGATCACCGCCGCCTGCCTGTTGCTCTTCGTCGGAGCCTGCGGCAAGTCGGCGCAGTTTCCGCTGTATGTCTGGCTGCCCGACGCGATGGAAGGCCCAACGCCGGTCTCGGCGCTGATCCATGCCGCGACCATGGTGACTGCGGGCGTGTACATGGTGGCGCGCTCCAACGCGCTGTTCGTGCTGGCGCCGAATGCGATGAAAACGGTTGCCATCATCGGCGCGCTGACTGCGATCTTCGCCGCGACCATCGCCCTGGTACAGAACGACATCAAGCGCGTGCTGGCGTACTCGACGGTGTCGCAGTTGGGATATATGTTCCTCGCCCTCGGCGTAGGCGCGTTTGCCGCGGGCGTCTTCCACGTCTTCACCCATGCGTTCTTCAAGGCCCTGCTGTTCCTTGGGGCGGGCTCGGTGATTCACGCCATGAGCGGCGAACAAGAAATGCAGCACATGGGCGCGCTGCACGGAAAAATCAAGACCACCTTCGGCACCATGTTGATCGCGACGCTCGCCATCTCGGGCGTGCCCGGATTCGCGGGCTTCTTCTCCAAGGACGCGATTTTGTGGGAGACGTGGTCGCGCGAGGCGGGCGCCTACAGGTATTTGTGGTACATCGCATTCTTAACAGCGCTGATGACCGCGTTCTACATGTTCCGCCTGATCTATCTGACGTTCTTCGGCAAGCCCCGGATGAATCACGAGGTGGAGCACCACGTCCATGAATCGCCCAAGACGATGACCGTGCCGCTGGTCATCCTGGCAATCTGCTCGATCGGGGCGGGGTTCTTGGGAATGCCGCACAGCCTGGGCGGCTCGAATCGCTTCGAGAAATTCCTCGAGCCGGTGTTCGCGAAGGAAGCGATTGTGCTGGAAGAAGGTGGGAAGACAGCGCAAGTGGCCGCCGGCGAGCAGCAGGTCGAACACACCGATCCGATGGAGTACACCCTGATGTTCGCCTCAGTGGGCGCGGCGGTGGTGGGCTGGTTCCTGGCGCAGCGCGCCTACAAGAAAGCCGACAAGGGCTACAAAGAGCCGATTCAAGAGATCTCGCCGCGTTTCTACAAGACGCTCTTCCGCAAGTGGTACGTGGACGAGATCTACGACTGGGTCTTCACCGGACGCAAGAAGGTGGGACCGGTGCGCCTGGGTGCAATGGGTCTGGGCGACGCCATGTGGAAGTTCGATGCCAACGTGATCGACGGCGCGGTCAACGGCGCAGGCTGGTCCACGCGCATGAGCGGCACACTGTCGGTGCTTTGGGACAAGTGGATTATCGACGGCCTGTTTGTGAACGGAGTGGCCATGGTGACGCGGCTGGCGTCGTATCCGGTGCGCCTGGTGCAGTGGGGCCTGGTGCAGTGGTACGCGCTGGTAATGGTGGCGGGCCTGGTGTGTTTCATTTTTTATTACGTGGTGAAGTGGTAGCGCTGTGCCATGACAAGTTATTGCGCGCGATAGGGGTCCTTCGACTCCGGTGCGCAAAGGCGGCGCGCCTCCGCTCAGGATGACAAACGAAATCGGTCCATCCCTAAGCGAAAGGCGAAGGGCGAAAAGCGAATAGCGAGACTTACTGAAGGCTGACGGCTGAAAGCTGAGAACTAATAAATGTACAACCATATTCTTTCGATAATTTTATTCACGCCGCTGGTGGGCGCAGTTCTCCTGATGCTGATGCCGAAGGAGAACAAGGACGCCATCCGCTGGATGGGCAACATCTTCGGCTTCCTGGGATTTGCGGTTTCACTGCCGCTGATTCCGTGGTTCTGGGCGCTGAAAGACCGCGTCGGCTTCCAGTTCGTCGAGGGCGCGCCCAACAACTGGATCCCGTCCATCGGCTCCGGCTACGTGATCGGCATCGACGGCATTTCATTCCTGCTCATCATGCTGACGACGCTGTTGGGGGCCATCTCCATCCTGTCGTCGTGGAACGCCATCCAGGACCGCGTCAAGGAATACTACGTTTGGTTCCTGGTATTGCAGACGGGCATGCTCGGCGTCTTCATGGCCAACGACATGTTCCTGTTCTTCGTCTTCTGGGAGGCCATGCTGGTGCCGATGTACCTGCTGATCGGCATCTGGGGCGGCCCGCGCAAGCTTTACGCGGCCATCAAGTTCTTCCTGTACACCTTGTTCGGCTCGGTGCTGATGCTGCTGGGCATCCTGTTCCTGTACTTCCATCACCACACCCTGACCGGCGTGTACACCTTCTACCTGCCCGATCTCTACGCCACGGCGCCGAAGATCGGCGGGCACGCGGCCATCTGGCTGTTCTTCGCGTTCTTCGTCGGCTTCGCCATCAAGGTGCCGATGTTCCCGTTCCACACCTGGCTGCCCGATGCCCACGTGGAAGCGCCAACCGCGGGCTCCGTCATCCTGGCAGGCGTTCTGCTGAAGATGGGAACGTACGGCCTGATCCGCTTCTCGCTGCCGTTCTTCCCGGCGGTGGCGATGACGCCGTGGGTGCGCCAGTTCGTGATCGTGCTTTCGTTGATCGCCATCATCTACGGCGCGCTGGTCTCGCTGATGCAGAAAGATATGAAGAAGCTGGTGGCGTACTCCTCGGTGAGCCACCTTGGCTTCTGCACGCTCGGCATCTTTGCTCTGAGCCCGCTGGGGCTGAGCGGCTCGGTGCTGCAACAGATCAACCACGGCATCTCCACCGGCGCGCTGTTCTTGATTGTCGGCATTCTGTACGAACGCCGGCACACGCGTGAGATCTCGGAGTACGGTGGCATTTCCAACGTGATGCCGGTTTACGCCACCATCACACTGATCATGTTCATGTCTTCGATGGGACTGCCACTCCTCAACGGGTTCGTCGGCGAGTTCACCATCCTGCAGGGCACGTTCATGGAGAACAAGGTGTGGGCGGCATGGGCGGTGCCGGGTGTGATTCTGGCCGCGGCGTATTTGCTGTGGCTGTACCAGCGAGTGTTCTTCGGGCCGGTGAACAATCCGAAGAACGAGAAGCTGCTGGATCTTTCGGGAAGGGAACTGGCCACCTTCATTCCACTGGTGATCATCGCCTTCTGGATTGGTTTGTATCCCAAGCCGTTCTTCCAGATTCTCTCCACCCCGGTAAACAATCTGGTGGCAACGGTGCGCCCTGATTATCCCGGGTTGACTAAGCCGGTGCTTGCCGCTCAGCCGGTGAATCCGAATCCGGAGGCGGCGACTCCGCTGCCCGAACCACCCAAGTCGCCGGCAACGCAGACGTCACCGGCAGGCGGCACGCCATCGCAAACGGGCGTGACGCAAACGCATCCACCGGTTCGGGTGGTGCGGCGCCCTTCGACAAGCTTAGGGCAGGCCTTTAGCGCCGCATCAGGGACGAATTCTTCAGTGGGGAGCTGGGCTTTGAGTCCGGAGCCACCCTCGACGAAGAATCAGACGCAGAAGCCAGTTCCCGTGAATACGGCGAAAGCCAATTTAGCGGCGGCCCCGGCCGCACTCGGCAAGTGAGGATGAAATAGTGACCACCTCGCTGACAACGTTTTCTTTGTCTTACTCAAGCACCGACTACCTGCTCGCCTTGCCGATGCTGATGCTGACAGTGTTCGCGCTGGGCATCCTGATGATCGACTTGCTGCTGCCGCAGAAGTGGAAGCGGATAAACGCCATCACCGCTTTGATTGGCGTCGCGTTTTCGGCGGCTGCGGTGGGCAAGCTCCATCTCGCCTATCACGCCGCTGAAAAGCATGGCATCGAAATCGCCACCTTCACCGGATTCATGGGCTCGTTGGTGGTCGATCGCTTCGCCATCTATTTCTTCTATCTGTTCCTGATGGGCGCGGGCATTGCCATCCTGATGTCGATGCGTTATCTCGAGATCGAGCGCGAGAACCACGGCGAGTTCTACGCGCTGATGCTACTCTCGGTGGTCGGAATGATGTGCATGGCCGCCGGCTACGACATCGTGCTGATCTTCATTGGCCTGGAGCTGATGGCCATCTCGACCTATGTGCTGGTCGGCTTCTTGCGGCGCGATAAGCGGTCGAACGAAGCCGCACTGAAATATTTGCTCCTCGGCGCGTTCTCGTCGGGAATCTTCGCTTATGGGCTGTCGCTGTTCTACGGTTTGACCGGCAGCACCAACCTGGGACAGATTGCGCAGAAGCTACAGGAAGTGATCGCAACCCGGCCGAACGATCCCATAGTCATCTTCGCGCTGCTGACAACCACCACCGGACTGTTATTCAAGATTGCGGCCGTGCCCTTCCACCAGTGGGCTCCAGATGCATACGAAGGCGCGCCCACCAGCATTACCGGCTTCATGTCGGTGGCCGTGAAGTCCGCCGGATGGGCGATGCTGCTGCGCATCTTCCTCTTCGGACTGTATCCGCTGCGCTCGATGTACGTCCCGGTGCTGATCTTCGTTGCGGTTGCGACCATGACCGGCGGCAACCTGGCCGCGATCACGCAGGACAACCTGAAGCGGCTGCTGGCGTACTCCTCCATCGCCCACGTCGGCTACATGCTGCTGGGCCTAATCGCCAGCGACGGGCAGACCAATTCCACCGGCATCATGGCGATCATGATTTACCTGCTGGTGTACACCTTCATGAACCTGGGCGCGTTCGCGGTGATCACGTCGCTGCGGCGGCGCAACATCATCGGAGACACGGTCGACGACATCGCAGGGCTGTACTTCAAGGCGCCGACCGAAGCCATCCTGATGTTGATTTTCCTGCTCTCGCTGGCTGGGATTCCGCCGCTGGCGGGCTTCTGGGGCAAGTATTTCATCTTCCTCAGCCTGATCGAGACCGGGCACTACACGCTGGCGGCCATTGCCGTTCTGTATGCCGTGATCAGCATGTACTACTACATGCGCATCGCCAACGCCATGTTGATGCGGCAGCCGATCGATGCGGCGCCGGTGCACACGCGCCCGGCCATGCGGCTGGCCTTGACTATCACGGCCGCTGGAACGGTGGGGATTGGATTGTTCCCGAACTTCTTTATCAATGTTGCGAACTGGTCGCTGGGATTGGTGGAGGGTACGCAACACATGGCGAGAATGTTGCGGTGAGCTGAAGGGGCGTGTAGGTTGCTCGGGTAGAGCGGCGCTTTACCTCGGTTATTCATGAACGCAGGTAGTTCTGGGGTGTCATCCTGAGTTTTTATGGTCTGTCATCCTGAGCGGAGGTTCGCGTGGGGTTTCGCGAACCGGAGTCGAAGGACCCCTATCGCCGCCCAAACCTATCCTTGAAACGTGGTTCTCACTGGCTTTTCGTACCACCCGTGACTCAAGTCCTTCCACTGGGGATTGCTCTTTTCGATCAGCGCAAGCTTTCTCTCCCGCTTCCAACCCTTTAACTGTTTTTCGCGAGCAATCGCTGTTGAAACCTCGCCATAGGTCTCGTAATAGAGCAAGCGGTCAACCACATACTTGGCAGTGAACCCGCGAAACGTGGGCTCTTTGTGCTGACGTACTCGAAAGGGCAGGTTGCTGGTCATGCCGATGTACAGGGTTCCGCTAAGGCTGCCAAGGATGTACACCGAATAGCGATGTTCGCGCGGGATACGCACAGCTCATGGTTTCTGACGGCTAGAGGGGTCCTTCGCTGCGCTCAGGATGACACTCAAGACACTGGTGCACTCATGAATAATCCAGGTTCAGCGCCGCGCTCGCGCCCCTTTATTATTCTTGTCATCCCGAGCCAGCTTCAGCCGCTCCGAACTGCGCTAGCTAGGAAGCGGCCATAATCAGGTAGTGGCTCTACTGAGCCACTACCCATACTCGCTTTTACTTGCCAGGTAGATGCGGGATCATCCCCGGGAAGACGTATGCCTGGAGCATGACGATCAAGCCGATGATGGCGGCCAGTGCTATGGAGTGCCAAAAGACCTTGCGGAAGATCGGTCCCAAGGCGTGGGAACGCTCGTAAGGATCGTCGTAACAGGCAGCACAGGCGACCATGATGGACTGGGCGTCAATCATCTTACCCATGACGCCGCCCGTCGAGTTGGTGGCCACGATGAGGACTTCATTCAAGTGAAGCTGCTGCGCCGTGATCCGTTGCAGGCTTCCGAACAGCGCATTGGAGGCGGTATCGGAGCCAGTCAGGAAGACACCCAGCCACCCAAGGTAAGCGGCGAAGAAAGGATACATGGGACCCGCGGTGGTGAAGGCCAGTCCGAGGACCGCATCGGTGCCGCAGTAGCGGGTCAAAAAGCCCAGGCCCAGTACTTGGCCGATAACCAGGACGGGGATCTTCATGCGGCGCAGGGTGCGGGCGGCCGCTTCCATCCATTGGGCGGCGCTCAACTTCAGGGTCAAGCCGGTGAGCAGGGCGGCAACAAAGACGCCGGTACCGGCAGCGGACAACCAGTTGACGGCAAAAACAGCGCCCTCTGGCTTGGCGTTCGGCAGCGCCACAGGAGGCATGCGCTGCACCAGGTTATGCAATGCGGGCATCTGCCAGGTGGGCAGCGAGAGGGTGCCGGCTAACTTCGAGCCAAGCAGCGTTGTGTTGATCTTCACGCTGGCAAGAAGGGTATTGAGGTGGGCCTTCCAGGTTGGCATGCCCCAGATGGCACAGCAGAGGATCAAGATGGTCCACGGCAACCATGCATATATGGTCTGACCGATGGTGTATGAGTATTTCCACTCTTTAACCGGCTGTGTGACCTCTGTTGCAGCCGGGCCACCGGCTGCTGCGGCCAGCGCCTTGCGCTCGGACCTCAGGAGAAAACGCGTCTTCGGATGCCAGACGAAGCGCAGGAAAAGGGCGGTGCAGATCACCGAAAACACACCCGACACCACGTCGGTCATCAGGTGGAAAGCCTGTGTCTGGGAGGCGAAGAACTGCATGATGGCGAAGGACGCTCCAGAGACCAGAGTCGCCGGCCATACTTCCCAGGCGTCCTTGAATTTGCCTCCCTGCATGAGCACAAAAGTCGTCACTAGCCAGAAAGGAATGAGAATGGAGACGAAGGGGAGCTGCCGGCCGGCCATGGCGGAAAGGGTGAGCTGATCGAGACCGCTCACCTGGGCCAACGTCACGATCGGAGTGCCAATTGCTCCCCATGCTACCGGGGCGGTATTGGCAAGCAGGTTGAGCACGGCGGCGTCAAACGGCGAAAAGCCGAGGCCTACCATGACGGCACCCGCGATGGCCACGGGTGTCCCGAAGCCGGAGGTACCCTCGATGATCGCCCCGAAGGAAAAGGCAATCAACAGCACCTGCAAGCGCCGGTCAAAAGAGATGTGGATGATCGATTCCTTGACAATCTCGAACTTGCCGGTGATGACCGTCATCGTGTAGAGGAACATGGCTGCGAGGACGATCCAGATGATGCCCAGAAAGCCGGAGAGCGATCCAAAGGCAAAGGCTGAGACTGCCGATTTGAAGGGCATGCGGAACGCCAAGCATGAGACCAGAAAAGCGGCCACCACACCGTAGAAGGCGGCATAAGGTGCGCTGATGCCGCGATGGCGAACGCCTCGCTTATCCCGGTGCGGATGGAGGGCGATGAAATACAGGAGTGTCAGGATCGGGATTGCCGCCACGATCGTCGACAGCGTGACATTGCCCAGAGGATTGTAATTCTGATGGTACATCTGCGGGGCACCCCCATCGGTGGCGAAAAGCGGACATGCAAGAGCGACAAAACCCAGTGAGGTCAAGAACCTTCTCATTTACTGCTCCCTTTCCCCAGCACTTCGATTAAAAGGCCATCGAGGTTGTCGTGCTGGATTCGCAACTTGAGGCTGCGCGGGCTTTTCGGAAGACCATGCTCGCCAGCCGTGTGGGCGCAAGGCTGAATGACGGCAAGGGAAGATAAATCGCACTGCTGGCGCGAACGCCATCAGGTTCCCCAATTCGAACGGCGCGCTCCCAGCAGGACGACCACCGGCACGGCAGCGACGCGTGGAGAGCCACCAGTGTCCGGCGGGATCGTAGCCTTGCTGGCTCCGACACAGAGGACGGAGTTTTGGTTTCCGTCGAGTTTTCTCCGTGATCCCGTGCCTCCGTGGTCGATTTCATTCCCATGGCTGGGCCGCAGACCATGTCACACTTATGCCAACACCCCCACGTCAACCAGCTCCTCCGGCTTGCCGAACGCTTCCACGGGAATCGCTGCGCCGTGCAGGGTTTTCCAGCAGCGTCTTGCCGACTCGATCACCACCAGAATGACGCCCACGATGAAAATCATCATCAGGGTGGAATCCAGGTAGCCTTGGAAGGCATGGCCGGGTTGCCGCGCCAGCGGCAGATAGATGTTCTTGATGGACTGCACCCCAGCCGTCAATGTGGTGACGCCAACAAAGCACATGGGAATGGCTGTGATGTATGCGTACTTGGCCTTGCCCATGTTCACCAGGAAGGTGGTCACAACTGCCAGCGCGATGGTGGCCAGCAATTGATTGCCCGTGCCGAACAGTGGCCACAAAGTGGAGATGTTGCCGGTATAAATCAGATATCCCCAACTGAGGACCACGATCGCGGAAGTGACCAGGTTTCCGGCCAGCCACGCCGTGTTGCTGAATGGCTTGTAGACCTTGCCCAACAACTCGTGCATGACGTAGCGGGCTACGCGCGTGCCGGTATCGACCGTGGTCAGAATGAACAACGCCTCAAACATGATGGCGTAGTGATACCAGTAGCTGGTCAGCGTCTTCATGCCCGGCAGGCCCTTGAAGATCTCGGCCATGCCGACGGCCAGAGAAACCGCTCCACCGGTCCTGCCGGCGAGTTTCTCGCCGATCTCGGCGGAGTACATGTCGAGATTCACGGTATGCATGCCCAGCTTGGCGAACACTGCGGGAGGAGTGTTGATGGCGAAATAGTCGCCCGGAAACATGGAGCAGGCGGCGATCAGCGCCAGCACCGCAACCATGCCTTCACACATCATGGCGCCATAGCCAATGAAGCGGGCATCGGTCTCCTTCCACAGCATCTTTGGCGTGGTGCCCGAGGAGACCAGAGAGTGGAAACCGGAAATCGCGCCACAGGCGATGGTGACAAACAGGAAGGGGAACAGTTTGCCTTTAATGATTGGTCCACCACCGTGAATGAACTGGGTCACGGCAGGGAACTGAATGTTGGGGTGGACAATGAACACGCCGATAATCAAGAGCACGATCGTTCCCAACTTCATGTAGGTGGAGAGATAGTCGCGGGGTTCGAGCAGGAACCATACCGGCAGCACCGAGGCCACAAATCCATAAACGCACATCAGTACGGTGATTTCGTGCGGGGTAAATGTGAGCCACGAGGTGTAGGTGGAAGCGGCGAACCAGCGTCCACCAATGACGGCGGCAATTAGCAGTACAACTCCAATCGCGCTCGGCCCCGCGATCTTGATCACGCCCGGTGTGCTCTTGAACATGTACAGGCCCATGAAGATCGCGATGGGGATGGTCATGCCAATGGTGAAGACGCCCCATGGGCTGTTGGCCAGAGCGTTGACCACCACGATGCCGAGACCGGCCAAGGTCACCAACAAAATGAACAGCAGCGCGACCATGGTGACGAAGCCGGCGAAGTGGCCCACTTCGGTGCGGGCGACATCGGCCAGCGACTTCCCCTTATGCCGTACCGAAGCCACCAGCACGGTGAAGTCGTGGACGCAACCGGCGAGTACGGCGCCGATCAATATCCAGAGGAAGCCTGGCGCAAATCCAAACTGGGCGGCGAGAGTGGGCCCAACCAGCGGACCGGCGCCGGCAATGGCGGCAAAGTGATGACCGAACAAAACCCACTTCGGCGAGGGCACATAGTTATGTCCATCTTCATAGGTGTGGGATGGGGTGGTGCGGCGATCATCCAGCACCAACACCTTGGCCGCGATGAAGGCACTGTAATAACGATAGGCAAGGGCGAAGACGCACAGCGCTCCCAACAGGATGGGAAATGTATTCATGGTAGCCTCCCAGCGTGCAGTCCTGGTGCTCCGGTGGCAGGGCTGGGCGCCAGTCTACCACGATGCACACCGGGGTATCAGCACTTGTAAATATTACGAAAGCGGCCTAATGCAAGCCAACTGGGAACGTTAGGCCGAGAAGCGGCAGACCGCGAGTGACGGTCGTCACAATTCGTGGTGATGCATAGTACAAACCAGCGGGAAAGGCGGCAGAACGCACTTTCGGGCCGCACCGCGGAACCAGTTCACCGCCCGGTCCAAACCTCTCCGACATTAGGCGAATTGGTGTACACTGACGACCGCTCCCATCTTCACGAGTAAGCCGGACATCGACAATCTCTCTTTGCAGGAGCTCCAATGGTTGACGTTTTCGAAGATACGCTGAATATCGGCGCCGGCTGCCCGAGCGACATTGCCGTCAACACTAATACGCGCTTCCAAGGCACCGTGGATTACCATTTGGTCAACAGGGGTGACGAGGATGGGTTTATCTCTATTCTTGTCACGCTAATCGATTCTGCTGGAAACAACATGCAGTTTTCTTCAAGCCTTCAACAGGTCCCTGCCGGGGGCGATTTCACCGATAGTCACTTGCTTTTCCTCGATGCAAGCTATGACACCCCTCGGCAAATCAATGTAACCATGCGGATCGAGTTCTCTGGGGCCCTCTCGGATGTGAAGTTTGCGGAGTGCAGTTTCAATGTTACCGGCGGCCAGCCCTCCCCCCTAGCTTGGATTATTCATGAGCCTGGAGGTGTCATCCTGAGCGGAGCGCCCGCAAAGAATTTCCGACCCGCCTCTTTTGCGGGTCGGGCGGGCGCGGAGTCGAAGGACCCCTATAGCCGCAAGAAATCACAGTGTGGCCGCGTGGCCCAGCAACAAGTCTGGGATTGCTGGTAGCCATAGGGGTCCCTCGACTCCTCGCTGCGCTCGCCGCTCGGGATGACACCCAAAAAACCACGTACAGTCATGAATAATCCAGGCTAGCACAAGGGGCCTGAGACAGTGGCGCGCTCAATTTCGTTTGAAATGACTTCGACTGCGCTGTTGCTGGTCTTACCTCGCTGTTGCAAAGAAAGCCATTGTGACCCGCTGGATTTTATAGGATAATCTCGCCTACTTTTCCATCAAATCCTCGCACGTTCCGTTCACACAGGAGGACTTCGTCGCTATGAAGAACAGGTACGCTGCTGTGGTACGCTGTAGCTGCTTCGCCGTATGGTTGTTCCTGAGCTCTACCGTCGCCGTAGCCCAAGTTGCCGTCACTACGTATCACAACGACAGCTACCGTTCCGGTTCCAACACCCAGGAAACGGTCCTCACTCTGTCGAATGTAACGATGCAATCGTTCGGGAAGCGCTTTACGTTTGCCGTGCAGGGCTACGTTTACGCACAACCGCTCTACTTGCCGGGCCTCACTATTGGGGGAACAGTCCACAATGTGCTTTTCGTCGCCACCGAGCACGATCAGGTATACGCATTCGACGTGAACAGTGGACAGCAGCTCTGGCGCACTAATTTCCTTTCCATCGCTGGAATTCGCTACGTGATCAGCCCAGTCTCCAGTGGCGACGTCGGTTGTGGCGACCTGGTCCCTGAGATTGGGATTACCGGGACCCCGGCGATGGATACCACCACCGGTACCATGTACCTGGTCGCCAAGACGAAACAATACGATGCGGTCACCCACACCACCTCCTTCTATCAGACCTTGCATGCGCTCGATGTTAAGACGGGCCTGGACAAAGTGGCACCCCATATCATTTCAGCCACCGCACACGGTAACGGCACCGGCTCCATCGGGGGCATTCTCACCTTTGACCCGCTGGTGGAGGCGCAGCGTTCGGCGTTGCTCCTGCTGAATGGCCAAGTGGTCATCGCCTGGGCATCGCATTGCGATCTCGGCAATTATCACGGTTATGTGATGTCGTTCAACGAGTCGAACCTTCTCCCCAAGAGCGTGTATGTTGACACTCCCAACGGCTACGAAGGTGGTTTCTGGGGCGGCGGTGCTGGCCCCGCGGCTGACGCCGCGCGATCGATTTACCTTTCGACCGGAAATGGCCACTTCGACGGAATGACCGATTTCGGCGACAGTGTTCTCCGCCTCAGCTGGGCGAGCATTAGCGCATCCCTTACTCTGAGCGACTATTTCACTCCTTGGAATCAGCAGACCCTGGATTACAACGACACCGACTTTGGCTCCGGCGGCGCCATGCTCCTTCCCGATCAGCCGGGCACGACCTATCCCCACCTGCTGGTGCAGGTCGGGAAAGAAGGCACCATCGATCTGGTGAATCGCGACAACATGGGACACTGGCATTCGGGCAGCGACAGCCAGATTGTGCAAACCATCCCGTACGCGATTGGCGGTATTTGGGGCGCTCCCGCCTTCTGGAACAACACGGCGTATTTCGGCGGCTCCTACGATCGCCTGAAAGCTTTCACATTCGATCCTCACGCTGAGAAGCTTTCTTATAGCTCCGAATCGCCGGAGTACTTCAATTTTCCTGGATCCACCCCGTCGGTTTCGTCCAATGCCACAAACAATGGGATCGTCTGGATCATTGAGAACGACGCCTATGGAGGAGGCAATGCCGTATTGCGCGCCTACGACGCCACCAACCTGGGGACCGAGCTCTACAACTCCGAGCAGAATCCAGGCCGCGATCGCGTAGGCCTGGCGGTGAAGTTCACGGTTCCGACCATCGCGGACGGGAGCGTCTTCGTCGGGGCTGAGAACCAGGTTGTCGTGTATGGGCTGTTAGGACAGTGAAGCGGGGGACCGCCTGCGAGTCAAGCTGCGCCCCTTCAAAGCTTCCCATCCACCGCGCCTGAGACCCGCGAATCGTCCAAGGCGTGAACTGCGCTATCCGCTGCAGGCTGTGGCGCTTGCTCAGCCGGAGCGGTTTGTGGTTCAGGGCCCGGTACTTGCTGCGGAATGGCCTGCGCCGGCTGTTCTGCGGGCGCGGCCTGCGCTTCCTCGGTCGTTGCCTCCTCCGCTACAGGCTTCGCTGCCGGCATTGTCAGCGCCCACTGCAATCCATCAATCAGCTTCTGGATGTTCTTCTTTCCCAGCGGTTCAAGCATGCCGCCCGCCAAGGAGGCCAGCTTGCCAAATACACCGGCCTCGGCTTGCCACGCGACCCTGGTGCTGCCGTCAACGGGAGAGAGATCGAACCCGGCGCCGATGGTAATCTGGCTGCCCACGGCGGTGCCCCGGCCTTTATATTGCGCCCGCGCTGGCCTTACCGACTCGGCCAGTTCCATCTTGATTTCTGCCGATCCGCGAATGTTGCCGACGCCGATGCCGACTTTCACCGTGAAGTGGGTCGCATCCTGGACCGTCATGCTGCGGAATTCGGGGAGCAGCGGGCCAAACTTATTGGGATCGCAGAGAAAGTCGTAGACCTCGTCCGGACTGCGCGGCGAGGTGAACTCGCCTGAAAACGCGATGGCCACGGTTAGCTCCTCGGCCCCGCCGTAGCGGCCGCGTGAATTGCTTTGAAGGTGTTCCGATACCCACACTTCAACACGGATTCATTAACAGCAAGGAAAGTCATAAAGACATTATCCGTGAAATCCGTGTAAATCCGTGGTCAGATTTCCCGCGCTGGTTGCGCGGCGGATTCCCCATCAGCGCACACCTCATGGCGGGCGTTATGCAATGGAGGTATATTGGCCTCTGGGTCCGGCTTCGCGCCTGACCTGCATCGCATGACGGACTTGGTCACACCCAACGAATTCAGGGCCGCTCTGGGCCGCTTCGCCAGCGGCGTCACCGTGATCACTGTCGAGACCCCCGCTGGAGAAATGCACGGCATGACCGCGAATGCGTTCTGCTCGGTGTCGTTGCGGCCTCCACTGGTGCTGGTCTGCATTGACCACTTGGCCGAGACATACCTCCACATCCGCGAGCGCCGTCAGTTTGGAGTGAGCGTGCTCAAAGAGGAGCAGGAAGCGCTGTCGGAATTTTTCGCCGATCCCGAGCGCAACCACGATGCCGCCTACCGTCTCGGCGTCCAATACCGTCCCATGCAAAGCGGCACGCCTGTCCTGCAGAATGCCCTGGCCAACCTGGATTGTTCCGTAGTGAATGCCTGCGACGGGGGCGACCACACCATCTTTGTCGGAGAAGTGAAGGAAGTCATCGTAGCTGAAGGCATACCCCTGCTGTACTTTCGCGGACGGTACGGAATTAGTGATGGTCCGCAGGAACCGTAGATGAGAGTAAGTAATTTGGATTGTCATCCCGAGCGACGAGCGCAGCGAGAAGTCGAGGGACCCCTATGGCCCGCAGATCGCGGGTCTAGCGAATTCCTGGCTGCCAATTTGCGCGAGGTGCGCGATGGGCAGGCACTCTCCCCAGAAATTGCCTGCCAGCTCTTGCGCCGCGCCGACGAACTTCTTCCCGAACTGCTTGCGACTGCGCGCGCGCTCAAGGAGCGGTATCGTCCTGGCGTCATCACGTACTCGCGCAAAGTATTCATCCCGCTGACCAATCTGTGCCGCGATTATTGCGGATACTGCACCTACCGCCGCGACCCCGGCGAGCCCGGTGCGCACACCATGACGCCCGACGAAGTTCTCTCCGTGGCGCAGCAAGGCGAGAAGTTTGGCTGTACAGAGGCACTGTTCTCGCTGGGCGACAGGCCAGAGGCGCTGTTTCCCGAGATGCGCGAAACTCTGCGCAAACTCGGCTATCGCAGCACGCTACATTATCTGCAAGCCATGTGCGAACTGGTGTTGCGCGAAACCCGGCTGCTGCCCCACGCCAATCCCGGCCTGCTCAGCGCGAACTGGATTGCACGATTGCGCGAGAGCAATCCCAGCCTCGGGCTGATGCTGGAGAGCACCAGTACCAATCTTGTGGCTGCGCATCCGGCGGATCGGACGCCGGACAAACTTCCCTCGCTACGACTCAAGACCATCGAGGATGCCGGCAAGCTCGGAGTGCCGTTCACCACCGGAATCCTGATCGGTATCGGCGAGACCATGGAAGATCGCGTCGAGTCGCTGCTGGCCATCAAGCGCATGCATGAGCGGTACGGTCACATTCAGGAAGTGATCATCCAGAATTTTCGCGTGAAGCCGCGTATTCCGATGGCGGCATGGCCGGAGCCCGACACCGGCGACATGCTGCGCACGCTGGCGGTGGCGCGTTTGCTCTTGCGGGACATGAACATCCAGGCTCCGCCGAATCTCACAGAGAAGGGTTACGAGAAACTGTTGGACGGCGGTATCAACGATTGGGGAGGTGTGTCGCCGCTAACTCCCGACTACATCAACCCGGAAGCGCCGTGGCCGCACCTGCTCGATTTACAGCGCCGCACCGAGGCCGCGGGACAGAAGCTGAGGCAGCGCTTGCCGGTGTATCCCGAATTCGTTGCGAGTGTGGCGGCTCGCGGCGGAATGCTGGGCGAACGGCTGCGGACTGCGGCGGAGAGTCTATTGGTGCAGGCAGTCTAGGCATATTCTGCCAGTATTGAAGTGTCGTGCTGAGAGAGCATTCGCCAGATTATTCATGTGTCATGCTGAGCGAGGGTTCGCTGGGGTTGCGAACGCGAGTCGAAGCACCCCTTTGGTGCGCCGAGGTCTGTGTCAGAGATAGGGGTCCTTCGACTCCTCGCTACGCTCGTCGCTCAGGATGACAACCGTAGAGCTTGTGTTCGTCGCTTAGAATTGCAGAATCGAGTTTGCGCAATGATCGTCGTCTTCACGGGCGGGACCGGCGGCACCAAGCTGGTGCAGGGCTTGCAACAAGTGGTCGCGCCGGATGACCTCACGGTCATCGTCAATACCGGCGACGACCTCGAGTGGTGGGGACTGCACGTCTCGCCGGACATCGATTCCGTGCTCTACGGATTGTCGGACTTGCTCAGCAAGGACTGCGGTTGGGGCGTGCACAACGACAGCTTTCGCTGCCTGGAGCGCATGAAGCAGCTCGGGCAGCCGTCGTGGTTCAGTCTCGGCGATCTTGACCTCGCGACCCACTTGACGCGTACTGCGATGCTCAGAGCAGGCAGGTCGTTGAGCCGTGCCACCGCCGAACTCGCCAGCAGGATGGGGATTCGTGCGCGCGTGCTGCCGATGTCGGACGAGCGCGTCTCAACCATGCTCGACACCGCGAAGGGTACGCTGACCTTTCAGGAATATTTCGTGCGGGAGCGGCATCAGATTGCAGTGCGCCGGGTGCGGTTCGAGGGAGCCCACCGCGCGCATCCCGCGCCCGACGTGATCGAGAGCATCGAAGCAGCCGAGGCGATCGTCTTCGCGCCGAGTAATCCGGTGACCAGCATCGGGACTATTCTCGCAGTGCCGGGAATTCGCGATGCGTTGCGGCGAACGAAAGCCAAAGTTGCCGCTGTGAGTCCGATTGTTGGGGGCGAGGCGGTTACAGGTCCAGCGGGCGCGCTGATGAAGATGATGGGCTGGGAAAGCGGAATCGCAGGAGTTGCAAGAGCTTACGAGGATTTTCTGGATGTCCTGATCGCAGACCGTGCCGACGAAGCCGAAGCTTCCGCCGTGCGCACTCCGAGCCTGCGCGTTCTTTGTACGAACACCATCATGAAGTCAATGGACGACAAGCGCGGGCTGGCGCAGTTCACGTTGGAGGCGTGCGCCGCGAAGCAAGGCGCTGGCATTTGACGTAGTTGGAATTGTCATTACGAGCGAAGCGAGGAATCTGCTGTCGTTTGCGTGCGGGAAAGATGGCCGGGGAAAAACAGCAGATCCCTCACGGCCTGAAGGCCGTTCGTGATGACAACTCAGAAATCGCGAGGCCGGTTATTGCTTCTGCGGCACTCGTAATCGAGGTTTCATGCGTGGCATCCTGCTCATTCCGGTGAAGAGCCTCACGACGGCCAAGCAGCGTCTTGCTGAGGCTTTGGATCAGGACCGGCGCTCGCAACTTGCCGAGGCGATGTTGCGCGATGTGATGACCGCAGCCGCTGGCGTGATGGGCAGAATCGACGTGGCGCTGGTGACCGGCGATGCTGGGGCGCGGTCGCTGGCTGCCGAGTTCGGCTTCTTGGTCATCGAGGACACGCGCAACGAAAGCGAGACGGCCGCCATCGAGATGGCGACTGCGTGGTGCGAGCAGCGTGGGTACGAAACCACCATCGTTGTGCCGGGCGATATCCCGCTCATCACCAGCGACGAACTACAGCGCGTGCTCGACGCCGCTCCCGCCGAGGGCGCGGTCTTCGTGCCCGCGTATGATCGTCGCGGCAGCAACTGCATTCTGCGGCGGCCGGCATCCATCATTCCGCTGCGCTTCGGCAACGACAGCTTTCTGCCGCACTGCGAAGCGATGAAGAAGACGGGCAAGCAATTGGTCATCCTCGAAATGCCCGGCATCGGACTGGACATCGACAATCCCCATGAACTCGGCCTGCTATTACAGCGCGATGGCACCACGAACGCGCAACGACTGCTGCGGTCGTGGAGCTTCGGCGCAGATGACGACGCGCAATGGGAAGCGGCGGTCTGATGGGAACTCCAGATCCTGTCAACAGCGGCGAACTGCGCGCGATTCCCGTGCTCGGTATTCGCGACGTTTTTGCCGGCGATTCCGTTGCAGGCCTAGTCGTAGACGCGCTGGCCCTCGGCGGTTTGCGGTTTCACGACGGCGACATCCTTGTGGTCAAGCACAAGATCGTATCGAAGGCGGAAGGCCGAACGGTTGCGCTTGACTTGGTGAAGCCATCCGCTGCCGCCCGGAGGTTTGCTCGTACTAACGGCGCCGACGCTCGCGTCGTGGAGCTGGCCTTCCGCGAGGCCAAGCGCGTGGTGCGCAAGAAGCACATCCTCATCACCGAGACGCAGCACGGTCTGGTGTGCGCCAATAGCGGGGTAGACGTTTCCAACGTGGACGGCGGCAAGACCGCGGTGCTGCTGCCCGCCGATGCCGACCGCTCGGCGGCGCAAATTCACAGAGAATTAAAGAAGCGCACCGGACTTCACATTCCCGTGATTGTTGCCGACAGCTTTGGGCGTCCGTGGCGCGAGGGTTTGTGCGACGTCGCGATCGGCGTGGCCGGGATGAAGCCGATTCACGATTATCGTGGCAAGCGCGATCCCTACGGTTACAAGATGCACGCCACGGAAGAAGCCGTGGCCGACGAATTGGCGAGCGTTGCAGGTCTGGTGTGCGGCAAAGATTCGCGCGTTCCGGCTTGTATAATCCGAGGTTACCCGTATCGTCGTGGCAAGGGCAGTGCGCGACAGATGGTGCGGCCGGCGGAGAAGGATTTGTTCCGGTAAGAGATGGAGTCTGGGTAAATCGACTCGGACTGAAGTCCTCGCTCAGGATGACAAGCATAAAGGTCGTCGGTCGGGACAACGCTTGGGGAACTATGCACGACATCAATTGGGCCAATCGGCAAACACTTCAGAACGCGACGTGGGACAATGTGCAGCAGCGCGTCGGCTCGCAAGTACGAACGGCCTTGGATAAAGTGCTGTCGTCGCTCGATGGCAGCTCGCTTACGCGGGAGGAATGCCTCACCCTCGCCAGTTGCAGCGGCGACGACCTGTTCGGTTTGGTGGTTGCGGCCAACGAACTGCGGCGGCAGTTGGTCGGCGACGTGGTCAGCTACGTCGTCACCCGCAACATCAATTTCACCAACGTGTGCTTTGTGGGCTGCAAGTTCTGCGCCTTCAGCGTGGGTCCGCGGGATAACACTGCCTATTTTCTTTCGCTCGACGAGGTCGCGCAAAAGTGTAGCGAAGCCGAACAATGGGGCGCGACGGAGGTCTGCATCCAGGGCGGCCTGCCGCGCAATCTGCCTCCCTTCTACTACCGCGACATCCTGCGGGCGGTGAAGTCGGCCACGCCGAAGATGCATACGCATGCGTTCTCGCCCATGGAAATGGTTTATGGCGTCGAACTCACGCGCATGCCGCTGCGCGAGTATCTCCTGATGCTGAAGGAGAACGGGCTCGACACCTTGCCGGGCACCGCGGCGGAAATCCTCGACGACAGCGTCCGGCACATACTTTCGGCCAACAAGCTGAGCACCGCGCAATGGTGCGAGGTGATCGAGACTGCGCATCAGTGCGGCATCCGCAGCACCTCGACCATGATGTATGGTCACGCGGAGACGCATGAACACTGGGTAAACCAATTATTGCTGTTACGCCAGATCCAGTCGCGCACCGGTGGGTTCACCGAGTTTGTGCCGCTTGGATTCATCCATGACAACACGTTGCTGTTTGGGCAGGCTTTGGCTCGCGCGGGCGCGACGCTGGAGGAACATCTGAAGGTGCATGCGCTGGCGCGCGTGATGCTGGCGGGCTCCATCAACCACGTTCAAGTTTCCTGGGTGAAGCTCGGTCGCGAGGTTTCGCAACTGTCGCTACTCGCCGGCGCTGACGATTACGGCGGTACGTTGTTCGAAGAGAGCATCTCGCGGCTGGCCGGTGCCACAGCGGGGCAGTACATCTCGACGGCGGAATTCCAAGAGCGGATTCTCGAATTGAGGCGCATTCCGGCGCAGCGCAACACGCTTTACAGCAAGTACAGCTATCCGGCGCCATCGGCCACTGCGGAACCAGAGGCGGTAGGTGGCAACGCATGATCGCGGTCGTAGGCGGCACCGGGCCGGAAGGGTCAGGGTTGGCGCTGCGCTGGGTGCGCGCCGGCGAGTCGGTGATCATCGGCTCGCGCGATGCGGAACGCGCCAAGGCCACGGCAGCCCAGATCGCGCAGAAGGTCGGACCTCTGGGCAGCGTGGAAGGCGCGGAGAACGCCACCGCCGTCAAGATGTCTGACATTGTGGTACTCACGGTGCCATTCGCCGGACAAGCGGAGTTGCTGAAGCAACTCAAGCCGTCGTTCCGGCCGGGTACAGTGCTCATTGACGCGACCGTTCCGTTGGCAGCGGCGGTTGGCGGGCGCCCCACCCGCGTGCTGGGCGTGTGGCAAGGCTCGGCAGCCGAGCAGGCAGCGGAGATTGTCGGCAAAAACGTTGCCGTGGCCGGTGCGTTTCACAGCCTTTCGGCAACCGTGCTGCAGGGCGACCAGCCGGTGGATTGCGACGTCATCGTGTGCAGCGACGACGATCGCGCGCGGCAGGTTGCGTCCGAACTGGCGGCGAAGATTCCCGGCGTGCGCGCCATCGATGGCGGCAAGCTGGAGAACGCGCGCATCGTGGAAGCCATGACTGCGTTGCTCATCACGCTCAACATCCGCCACAAGGTCCACGGCGCGGGATGGAGAGTGACAGGGCTAGGCATCTAAAGGCAGGGGCGAGGTGTTAGGGGCTGGTTTCGAGTCGTGAGGTTTCAAGTTTCCAGCAAACACCGCAAGGTTGTCATCCTGAGCGAGTCCGCGCCGCTCTCTACGTCTGTCATCCTGAGCGACGAGCGGAGCGAGGAGTCGAAGGACCCCTATAGCCTTCAGAAACTATGCGTAGAGAAGGCGAGCATCGCTACTCGGTTTACATTCTCGGAAGTCTCAGCGGTACGTTATACATCGGCATCACCAGCAACCTGGTCTTTCGCATACGTCAGCACAAGGCGCACACCTTTCGCGGGTTCACCGCTAAGTACGACGTTGATCGGTTGCTGTACTACGAGACGTATGGCGAAGTTTCGACAGCTATCGCTCGCGAAAAACAGTTAAAAGGTTGGAAGCGGGAGAAAAAGGTTGCGCTAATCGAGAAGAGCAACCCGCAGTGGACGGACTTGAGCCGCGCTTGGTGTGAAAAGCCGGTAAGAACTACGTTCCAAGATAGAGTCGAGTAGCTATAGGGGTCCTTCGACTNNCGCTCGTCGCTCAGGATGACAGACGTGGAGAGCGGCGCGGACTCGCTCAGGATGACAGACGAGGAGAGCAGTGCGGACTCGCTCAGGATGACACACAGCGCAAACGTATAATTCACTCTTACCAAATCTTCCTACGCGGCAGGCACTTGGCGAATCCCGAACATCTCGCGAAGCTGAAGGAAGGAGTCGAGGCGTGGAATCAGTGGAGGAGCCAGAATTCTGCGATCCGGCCTGACCTCCGCCGGGCGGACCTCCAAGAAACGGACCTCTTCGAGGCAAACCTCAGCAGGGTAAACCTTCGCAGAGCGGACCTCAACAGGGCGGACCTTAGACGGGCGGACTTCAGCGAGGCGGATATCCGTGGGGCGATCCTCGACGGGGCGAATCTCAGTGGGGCGGATCTGCGCGAAGCGAACCTCCACGGTTCGCATCTCAACGGGGCGCACTTCAACGGAGCTAACCTTTACAGGGCGAATCTCTCTGCAGCGGATATTGGGGGGACTGAGTTCACCAAGGCCAACCTCGGCGAGGCGAACCTCAACGAGGCAAACCTCAGCAGTGCCTACCTCGACGGGGCGAATCTGACTGGGGCCGACCTCCACGGGGCGAACCTCAGCGGAGCGAACCTCGCAGGTGCGAACCTCGAATGGGCGGGCCTCACCTTCGCGGACCTCCACGGGGCGAACCTCAGCGGGGCGACCTTGATCTCAACTAACCTACAGCATGCAAACCTGACGGCTTGTTCCGTGTATGGAATCTCCGCGTGGAACGTACGGCTGGAAGGAGCCATCCAAAAGAACCTGGTGATCACGCCTGATAATGAATCTCCGATCCAGGTTGACAATCTCGAAGTGGCCCAATTCATTTACCTGCTTCTCAGAAACGAGAAGATTCGCAGCATTATCGACACCATCACTTCCAAAGTGGTGTTAATTTTGGGGAGTTTCAAAGACGGCCGAAAAGAGGTTCTCGACGCGATTCGAGACGAGCTCCGCAAGCGCGACTATTTGCCGGTCTTGTTCGATTTCGAGAAGCCTGCCAGCCGCAACTTAACGGAAACGGTTTCCACCCTCGCCCACATGGCGAGGTTCGTCATCGCTGACATCACCGACGCAAAGAGCATCCCGCAAGAATTGATGGCAATCGTCCCGAACATGCCCTCCGTTCCGGTTCAGCCGCTACTATTAGCTTCCCAGCAGGAGTACGGCATGTTCGAACACTTCCGCAACTTCCCGTGGGTGCTGGAAGAAGTCCTCTACGACGACCAGCAAACGCTCTTGGCGGAGTTGAGCGGAAAAGTGATTGCTCCGGCGGAAGCGAAGGCGAAGGAGCTAGTGAGAAAGTAGTAGAAGGGTTGGAAGCGGGAGACGAAAGTCGCGCTAACCGAAGAGAGCAATCCTCCAGCGATAGGGGTCCTTCGACTCCNNAACCGCAGATCCTTCGCTCCGCTCAGGATGACAAAGCGGAAGGCGGAAGGCGAACAGCGAAGAGCGGCCTCCCTACGCCTCCCTTAGCGCTCTCGTGATCGGCATTCTTGCAGCGCGAAAGGCCGGCAGCAGCCCGCCAACGAATCCCATCAGCACGGCGAAGCTTAGGCCGATCAGCAGCAGCGCTGGAGTGACCTTGAAGGCGAACGCGAGTTCGCTGAAAGAGTTGGTTCCGGTAGCGGCGGTGTAGCCATTCATCGGCAACGCGATCAGGCAGCCAATCACTCCGCCAATGAGGGCGAGCAGCACCGACTCCATCACGAAGGAAAACATGATGCTGAAGCGCGAGAAGCCCAGGGCGCGCAGGGTGCCAATCTCGCGGGTGCGCTGCGACACGATGGCATACATGGTATTCATCGCGCCAAACACCGCGCCGATGCCCATCACGATGGCGACGAACGAAGCCAGCATGATCAGTGCCGTCGCCACACTACCCGCCAGGTTCTCATAGTATTTCTTCTCCGAGTCTGCCTGCACCTGGATCTGTGGATTGCCCCGGATGTCTTTATCGAAGGACGCGAGCACGGCCGGGTTGGTAAGCCGCACGGTTAGCGACTCGCACCCGCCATTGCGGCCGATAGCGGGCGCCATGGCGTCATAATCGCCCCAGATCTCGCTCTCGAAGGAGCTGTCATCGGCGGCGAACAGGCCCACCACTTTCCAGTTCTTGCGCTGGATGTTGATGGTCGAGCCGACGTCCACCCCGCTGACCCGGTCAGCAATCTTCTTGCCGACAATCACCTCGAACAGGCCGGGCGTGAAAGCCCTGCCCTCGACAATCTTGATGTTGTTGCGCACCTTGAAGGCGGTGGGCGTCACCCCTCGGAAGGTAATGTTGGTGGGGATGTTGGTACCTTTTCTCGGACGCGTGGTGATGACGACGACTTCGCACGAAGCCAGGGGCTTGCCGTCAGCTCCGCGGGCAACTCGGGGATCGACCGCGATGAGGTTGGCGTGTCCAATGTCGATCCACGAGGTTAGCTCCGACATGGAGCCACGCTGGGTCACAATCGCATTGTTGTCGGACCCGGTGGAACTCAAGGCGATGTTGAATCCGCGGGCCATGGACAGAATGGTGACAAACGCCGCCACCACCAAAGCGATGCCGAAGATGGCCAGCAAGGTGACTTTCCAGCGGGAGCGCAGGTTGCGAACGTTATAGGAAATCGGCAGCGCCATCAGACTTGCCTCAACACTTCAGTTATGCGGGCGCGATACGCCAGTACTGCGGGGACCAGCCCAGCCAGCAGGCCCAGCAGCAAGGCAGCCCCCAGTCCATAGGAAACAATTTTGGGCGACAGCCCCAGTCCCGGGAACTGACGCACCACATCGCCGATGAAGGGGACGCTCGGCAGTGCGTGGATCGCTCCGCCGGCGAAGAACAGGCCAAGCGCGCCACCCATTAATCCCAGCAGCAGCGCTTCGATCAAGACGAGCGCCATGACCAGGCCGCTGGGGAATCCCAGCGTCTTGAGCACCCCAATTTCCTGCTGCCGTTCGCGAACCGCGATGGACATCGTATTCGCTGTCACCAACAGAATGGTGAAGGCCACGGCAAGTCCGATGCCATTGAGCAGGAGAGCCAGGTTTCCCGCCATGGCGATAAAGCTGGCGCGAAACGCCTGCTCGGTTTCCGTCTTGGTCTGGACGTCGCTGTTTTCAAAAGCAGCGTCGATGGCCTTGCTGATGCGGCCCGCGTTCTTGGGATCGTCAATCGACACCGTTATGGTGCCGATGCCCGCTCTCTCTCCGGTGGCCTCGTAAAGGTACTTGTAGTTGAAGTACATCGCCGTCAGATCGGTGCCGGGATACTTCACCGTGTCGGTGTCATAAATTCCATCGATGATAAATTCAAACGGCTTACCCACTCTGTACGGCGGAATGAAGCTTTCCAACTGGAAATGATCGCCGACTTTCCACCCCCATTTGTCTGCCAGCTTGCGGCCAACGATGCAGCCTCGCCCGTCGTGAAACCATGCCTGCTTTTGGTCTTCCGGCACCATGATCTCCGGGTAAATTTCCATAAATCTTTCCGGCTCGACTGCCATGTTGGGGAAGAAGTACTTCATGTCGCCGCGATACATGCCGCCAAACCAGTTGACGATGGTGGTGTTCTGCACGCCGGGAATAGCGGCGATCTTGTTCTTGTAGGAGTTGGGCAGGTTGAAGACCAGGCTCACATAATGACGGGTGACCAGGCGCGAGGCGTTGCCCAGCGACAAGCCGTAGTTCACTGCGTCCACCACTGTCTGCAACGTGCAGATGAGGAAGATGCACACCGCCATCGCCAGCACGGTGCTGAGGGTGCGGAGCCAGTTCTTGCGAAGATGCTTGAGAATGAGAGGTGCGAATTTCATAACATAGATCTCGTATTCACCACGGAGGCACGGAGATCACGGAGGAAATATTCTTCCATTCTTGACTCCGTGTCCTCCGTGTCTCCGTGGTGATTAATTCCTATAAGGGTCGCCATCAGTTGGTCAGCACTCCCTTCTCCAGATGGCGCTGGGTGTGGGCACGCACCGCGGCACGCGGGTCGTGGGTCACCATCACGATGGTCTTGCCGAAATCCTTGTTGAAGGTCTGCATCAGGTCCAGAATTTCCTCGGCGCTCTGGGCGTCGAGGTCGCCGGTAGGCTCGTCCGCGACCAGCACCGTCGGATCGGTGACCACGGCGCGAGCGATGGCGACGCGCTGCTCCTGTCCACCGGAGAGCTGCCGCGGATAATGCTTGTAGCGGTCCGACAATCCCACGATGCGCAGCGCGGTCATGGCGCGCTCGCGGCGCTCGCGCCTGGAAAGGGAAGTGAGCAGCAGCGGTAGCTCGACATTCTCCACCGCGTTCAGCACCGGAATGAGGTTGTAGAACTGGAAGATGAAGCCGACGTTGCGGCTGCGCCATTTGGCGAGTTCACCTTCCGACAGCGGGCCCAGGTCGGTTCCGGCAACTACGACGCGGCCCGACGTGGCGCGGTCGATTCCCGCGATCAGGTTCAACAACGTGGTCTTGCCCGAGCCGGACGGCCCCATCAGCGCCAGGAATTCTCCCGGCGGCACTTCGAGATTAAGGCCGTCGAGCACCTTGATCTGCATACTGTCGCGTTGATAAAACTTGCGAACGTTTTGCACGCTCACCGCGCCGGTCTTGGCCGCTGCTTCGGTTGCACTCATGATTGTCTCCAAAGTCTACGTCTTACGTTGCTTTAGATCGGGTAGTGCGGGCTTTCAGGCCCGCGTTAAAACCACCCGCACAATTCCTAGCGACCGTCGCTGAGGCCGGCGACCTCAGCGACGGTCGCGATTTTCTTTCCGCCTTNNGCTGAAGCGCCGCACTACCCGTCCTGCCGGATGCGGCAGATTCTGAAATCCACTCACAACAACTCCAAGCTGCTCGCTGCCAGCCCGAATTGGGAATCTTCGCCAAAATCTTGAACCCTGAGTTCCGCGTTTATTTGGCCTCTGAGGGCCGTTTGCCCGCTGGACGCCCTGGAAGTCATCCCAAGGGTCATTCGTCGATCCTGCGGCCTCCTAGGGGCCCTTAATGGCACTTGTAGCGAATGTTGTACCGCCAAATAGTGGTACACATTTAGAATATATATAGCGCCTACATGCTATTTTGGCGTGATGTCGTCTCGTTCGTGCTTTATGAGCCTCTGTGAGAAACGTCTGCCGTCCCTACGGGACTCNNCCGTCCCGCAAAGCGGGACTGGGGTCGTCCCAACGCAAGCCTCGCCGTGAAAGCAACCATTCCACCTGGCAAATAACAGATTTGGTTCTCACACAGACGCTACGTCTTAACCTTCACCGAATCGCCGTCCTTCAGCTTGTCCGGCGGGTTACTGACCAGCGTCTCCGACCCTACCAGCCCGCTAGTGACGATCACTCCGCCGAGCAGGTCGGCTCCGGTGACTACGGGAAGCTGATGGACCTTCTTGTCCTCGACCTGGAACACTACTGACTTGCCGTCACGCGTAACGATTGCGTCTTTCGGAATGGTCACAATGCGCTTGGGCGCGGCTGTTGTTTTCTCAGCGTGCTTCTGCGGTTGCAGAAACGTTACGTTGCAGCTCATTTCCGGCTTCAGGTACTTGTCCTTGTCTAGGATCGAAGTCTTCACCGTCACCGTCGCCTTGGTTCGGTCGGCGGTCGGGATGACCTGGCGCAGCACTCCCCTATAAGTGTGGTTGGGAATGGCCTGCACCGTAATCTCGGCGGGCTGGCCCGACTGAAGTTGAGCCACATTGGCCTCGTTCACGTCCACTTCGGCTTCCAGAGAATTCATGTCGGCAATGGCGACAATGGCGCCCGACGACGTCGAGATATTTACGCCCGGCGGAATGGGTGCCACGCTCTCGCCCGCCTCCGTCATCTTCTTCACCACAATGCCGGCGAACGGCGCGCGAATGGTCGTGAAGTCGTAATTGGCCTGCTGCACCTGCAGGTTCGCCTTGTCCTGCTCAATGGTGGCCAAGGCGAGCGCGACCTTGGCTTTGGCAGTGTCGAGCGCGTCTTGCGATACCACCTTGCTGCGGAACAGGCCCTCCTGCAAACGCTCCTGCCGCTGCGCTTCCGCCAGATCGGCCTTGGCGTATTCGATATCGGCCTTGGCCTTGGCGATGGCGGCCACATAGTCCTCGTTCTCCAGCGTGGCCAGGACATCGCCTTCCTTCACGATACTGCCCTCTTCCACGAGCAGGCGGGAGATGCGTCCCTGGATCTTCGACGACACCACCGATTGCCGGCGCGCCACCAGGTAACCGGAGGCAGTCAGGATCGGCGTACCCGCCATGGGCCCGGTGCTGCTCTGCACGCTAGGCTGCACGGTCTGGACCTCGACCGCTCCGAACGCGGGCCGCGCACGCACGAAGTAAAGAGCGCCAGCGGCGACGACGGCAAGCAGTAGCAAGATGACCAGCCAGCGCCATCTTCCCCGGCGCGGTGCGTCCCGCTCAATCTTCAGCGACGCGAGCTCGTCTTTCAGGTCCCGCATAAACGGTAGTCCAATTCCCCCCTCGGGCGGTGCCACCAGCATCGCATTGTTGCCGCGAGTTTGGAAGAGCATGACCGCTGATTCCTACGTTCCGGACGCGGTTTAGGTCCGGCTTTTTCCCAGCACTCTAGCTGACAGAGATGATTGTCGCCGAGTCGTACGACGGGCGCTAGTGTGGAATGTCAGCGCTGCGGGATGACAAATGTCATGCAGCAATCGGACGGCAATCGGCTTCGTTATCTCCCGGCGAGCTGACTGCTCGCGGACAAAAGGGGTCCCCGACTCCCCGCTGCGCTCGTCGCTCGGGATAACAGGTGAACAATGTTCATTGCGAAACTGACAACTGACAACTTGGCCACTGGCCACCGATCCCTCAGCAACAGGAGACAGAGATGCCTGCTAACGGTATGATGTGACAATGTCCCGGCGACTTAGGTTTATCCCTGCAATCCTGGCAATACTCGCGTTCACCGGCTTAATCGGGTGCAAGCCCAAGCCGAAAACCACGCCCCAAGTGGTGCGGGTCTTGCGCAATCTCAACTCCCCTTACGGCAGCGAAATGGACCTTAGGATCGTGGAGTTCCAAATCACCAATCCGCGCATGCAGTCCGGCAAGCCAATCGTGGTGCAGACGGTCGAGATGCGCGACTATCCCGATCTGCTGAAGAACCATTTCGGCAAGGACGTTAATGCCGACCTCGTCATTCTGGATGCTCCGTCGGATGCCGACCTGAATGCCAGCGTGAAAGCCGATATGCCGCATGCGGTGAACATTTGCGCCGCTGTGAAGGCTTGTCCGACCGAAGTTCCGGCGCTGGTTCCATCTTCGGATTCGGCGGATAGCAAGGAAGCGGCGCAGAAGTTTCTTGACGCTCTGCAGAAACAACCGTAGCGGCGCGCAATTTTCCGCGGTCCGGAGGCGATGCAGCAGGGGCAGCTCAAGAGGGCTGTGTGAGAACTCGTTTTGAGTTGGCTGGGTGGAGCGATTGCGCAAAATCTGGTCTCGCAACCGGGGTCCCAGTTCGCGCCCCGCTGTGGCGGGCGAAATGGGGTGGAGCAGGGCGCCTCTTCAGGGTGCCGGATTCCGATTTTCTTGACCTTGTTCCACGCAACCCTCGGCCGGTAGGGCAGACTGTGGCCAACCACACATGGCTAGAGACTATCCGTGCGCTCGCGCATCCACCTGAAACCAGGAGTATGGCAGTGATGACGAGCCGCCAGCCGTTGAGGGGAATGAACACGGGCAAGACCAGCATCGTCAGTGTTTGTCCCCTACTCCAGGTCGGCGTCTAATCTCTAAAGAGACCGATGGCGATCGTCACGACAACTAAGAAGAGAAGCAAGTCCAGAACGAAGTGCATCGCGTCGGGCGCGGGGTGTCCGATGGAAGATGGAAATAGCTTGTACGTTTTTTGGAGGGCCTTCTGATTGCTCAGGGCGCGCTCGTCGGCGCCGAAAATCCACGGTATCCACCAACTCTGAATCTGCATAACAGCCCAAAAGCCATTGCCAATCAGCCCCACCCAAATCAGCCAAACCCAGCGTTTCCAAATGGCCAAGGAGAACAGCAGAACTGGGAGCAGCATGGCGAGCGCAAAACCCATCACGCCCAATGCCTGACCTTCGTTAAGAAGTGCGATCAGCCGCTTTCCAGGCTGGTCGTTCCAGGAGCCGAGCGGAAACCAGAGAATCACCTGAAAGTACGCCGCTAAGAGGATTTGAACCAGCAACGGCGCTTTGAGCCACTTCATTGAGGATACTGGCACACCCCTGCTCCCTTCTGGTTTCCCTCTCATGATGGCGGTATCAAGTAAACAGGCTCGCAACAGGTATCACGATGTTGCTCAGATTGTGGCCAAACACACATGGCCAGACACTATTCGTGCGCTCGCGCACCCATCCTGAAACCAAGCTCAACATGACCGGGGCAATGGCCGCGGGGAGAACGATGCGGGCATGAAGTTGAGCGTCCACGGCGACAAGGCCGTTGGATCCGGCGAAAAGTATGGCAGTGATGATGAGCCCCCAGCCGAACTCCGCGTTGGCCAGTCGCCACGGTTTTCCGAAAACACGGTTCAACAAGGACTGAAACACACCCCGAAATACCAGTTCCTCGGCGAGGCCGGGCATGATCAGGAGGAAGGCCCAGCCCTCGGCATCCAGTTTCTTGCGGGCCCCAAGAATGAAGAAGAGTGCGGGCACCGCCAGAGCCAGGAACAAAGCGACGAGCGACGGCTTCAACCAGCCTGGCCGGAAGCGCGACGTCACGCCAATTGAGGCTAGCGAGATTCCGGGGACGAGAGCGGCCAGCAAGAATGGCCATGCCGTCGAGAGGAGGCACTCCTGCCAACTCCAGTGCAGGTGCTGGAAACCATCGACCCGAGGTATTTCTCCGAGCGCAAAGTCCAGGACGACTAAGGACGCTACGAATAACAATAAGCCCCAACGTCGCGTGCGGGAGCGCCAGACGGCAATCAACACAAAGGGCAGCACGCACGCCAGGGTGAGCCCCGCTTCCAGGGCCACACGACAGAGATAACTGCGAAGCGGCACGCCGGATTCTACTCCTTATCCCCTCACAAAGCTGTTCGAACCAGAAAGCCGGCTCTCTCGAAAACCCGGCCGGCTACCCCGAGTTTTTCCGCAACCTGCTAGAGGATTTCTTCCGGCCTTGGGCGGGCTTTCTGGATTGGCTCGGCGAAGTTTTCTTGGCGACCGAAGCTTTCTTGGCGCTGGGCGCGGCCGTCTTCTTTGCTCCATCGCTCGCCATCGGGAGGTCCTTCATCTCGGCGGCGCGCCACAGGTACCAACACGCGACGCTGCGATACGGACGCCAGCGCTCGCCGTAGGCCAGCAACTCTTTTGGCTTAGGCAGCTCGGCGAGTTTGTGCATTTTGGCGAAGCCCTTGCGGATGCCGTAGTCGTCAACGGCCAGCACGTCAGGGCGACCCAGGCGAAAGAGCAGCAGCATCTCCACCGTCCAGCGGCCGACGCCGCGCACCGTGTCGAGGCGCTCGATCAGTTCCTCATCGCTCATGCGATGGGCCTGCTTGACAGTTGGCACCGTGCCGTCGAGCGTCTTGGCCGCGAGGTCGCGAATCGCCAGCATCTTGGCACGAGACAGTCCCGCGGAGCGAAGCAGTTCTTCGGACGCCGACAAAATCTGTTCCGGGCTGGGAAAACCGGCGACCAGCCCTCGGCGGGTGCGAAGGCGCTTGGTGTTCTCGGGAAAGAGCGCCTTCACGCGCGAGGTGATAGTGGCGGCGACGCGGCCGTTGAGCTGCTGATAAATAATGGACTCCAGCAGCGCCTCGAAAATGCTCTGCGTGGTTTCCTGTTGCAAGCGACATTCGCCGGAGCGACCGATGATCCGCGCCAGCCGGCGATCGGCCCGCGAAAGATGTTCCAGAGCGGCGGTGTGGTCGAGTTTCCTGGGCATGTTCTTTAATTCTAACCGGGAATTTCGGGGCGGAAGTTTCACCACGGAGAGCACGGAGGACACGGAGGGAGAAGAAAGTTCAAGTAGTGGGTCAGTTTGAAATATTCTTTAGATCGGGCGCAACCAACCTGGCCAGTCTCGACATCGCTGATTCTTGCCACCGCCCACGATCTCAAACTGGCCCACTACAAGAAGATAAAACTACTCCCTGCTCTCCGTGACCTCCGTGGTAAAGACAGCTCGCAAGAGCCACGCTATCCGCCGTCAAGTTCCTCTTTAGGCCGTTGTGCTTCCACAGTCTCGCTTTCCAGCGCCGAAAGCGTCTCCTCGTCCACGTCCCACTTCTTCAGGATGCGAAAGATAACACGGCTGCTGAAGCCCGCGCGCATCATCGCGCGAAATACGCGCGCCGCCTGCTTCTGGCCCACGGGCTTGACCATGCGCTTGCGCTGCAAAAACTCGCGTGCCAGTTGCTCCTCGTTGACGTCGCCGTAGGCGGCGCTCACCACGCTGTCGATGATGTCGCCGTGTACGCCTTTGATCTTCAGGTCCTGGATGACGCGCAGCCGCCCGAACTTTTCATTTTCCTTGCGGAAGCGCGAATAGTTTTCGGCGTAGCTGGTGTCGTTGAGATATTTCTGTTCCTTCAACCGGGCAACCACCAGTTCGACGAGCAGTTCGCCGTGCTCCTGTTCCTTCACCCGGTCGCGCATCAGGCGCTTGATCTCGGCCACCGTGCGCATCTGCCGCGCCAGCGCTCCCACGGCGTATTCGTAGAGCGATTCCCCGTCGTACGTCTTGCGCGCGCGCTTGAACGGCATGAAGAAGATTATAGGCGGCAGGTCTGCAGAGAAGCTTCCCGGAATCCCTCTTCCGATGGCGGTCTCTTGGTGCTCGCTCAGGGGGACCGCTGGTGTAATGGGCTGTTATCAACAGTAACCCCGGCCTTCAAACTACGCGCACGCCTTGTGATCAATTAAGGCTGGGTCGAACTAAGTCCAACTCAAGATTGCGAGGTCTCACGCCGATAAGAAGGGTGAGAGTGTTTGAGACACCGGAATCGAGAGAACCGTTCTCGTCCGCCGCCTCTAGCTCCTTCCATTAATCCTTAATTTTTATGCGAAGATCAATGATCTATTTGCCCTGCGATCATCAATCGGTGCACAACGGCGGGTGGGTGGAGGAATTGCACCTTTTGATCGGTGGCCGGAATGAAGTCGTGGCTATTGCACCGTGCCGATTGCTTTGTTCGCGGGCGGGTCGGGTATACTCCTGGCTGGCAACCCTGACGGTCGTCCTGCACCGCAAGATTGTGCATGAAGAGGTCTTGCGCCAGCTCCTGGCCCTGCGTTATGGAAGTTGGCTCGGCTTCTGGAGCATCCCCGAGCTAATGCAAATCTTCCCGGTGTTTTATCAACACCGGGCGAACCGTTATTACCTTCTGCGCGACGTTGTCCCCTTCCTGCCCCGGTGGAATCGAATCCAGCGAAAGAACCGACACAGGTACGCCAACGATGCCGCACTGCAGAGACTGGAGCCTGTTTACAATCCAGGTCACCATATCGACTGGAGTCCCAGCCAAACCCTGATTCCTGCGTCCCTTTCCATGCTCCCAAACTTGGCGGGAATCTGCGGACGACCGATTGCTAATCGCACGGACACGGCTTACCGAATCTCTCGTTAGTTAAGCGCCATCTGTCGCGGTGCTGGTTCCTTCGGTGGCATGCGAGTGGGAAAAAAGCGCGACCACGCGGACCAAGCTGCTGCGTGCTGTAGGCTTGTGAAGTTTCCGTTGAGAATTCGCCCCCCAGTGAGTCGATCAAGGAGTGCAGCAGTGTCAAAGAGCCGTATTCGGTGGACTTCGCATCCTCGCCTATAGAACTGGTCAACCCGCCGGAACGTTTCGATATTCCTGACCAGTGTCCGCGAACCCTGGTCTTCCTCGGTCTCGGCCAACACGACCCAGTCCTTGCCGGGGTGCCCCATCCTTTCGCCTCTTTTGCGAAAGGGTGGAAACAAAAACCTGTGGACTGCCATGATCTTGTTTGATCAAGGCGCGAACTGTTCTGGTGCGTCCTTCCCACCCTCCGCGCCAAAACCAGGCGCGAAGGATGGGGTACCCAGACGCCAGCGCTTTGCAAAACTCCGCCCATGATTCCCGCATGGGCGGGCCTGCCAAAATCACTTTGCTGCATCCGCCGGTTTAGCGGACTGGGAAGGTGTCGCGGCTTTCAGCTTAGCCAGAGATTCATCCACGCGTGTCTTGAAGTCACCCTGGTCGTTGTGCTCCCATCCGCTATAGTTCGACACCACGTGCATCTCACAGCCTGCACCCTTCGATATTAACGTGACCTTGTTGGTTCGCTGGAGGAGCGCTCCGCTAACGTTGATGAGCCGAGTGCTTCACATTGTATGAAGCAGTCATTTGGGTGTCGTCACTCTCCACGACGGTGTAGTTCTCCGGAATGCTAAGGGTGTCCTTGACCGCGCCCCACAACTCGCTGCAAGCAACGGGATAGGTGCTTTTGTAGGTCTTGCCGAACGCCGGCAGAGCAAGAGCAAGCGACAGGAACGCAATAACTAGAAATTTCATCATGGCATGTGCCTCCCGATAAGGATGTCCTTCACAGACGGTATACGCCTGACCGCATCTCGGCGCAATTGCCAGCCGATATCCAAACTGAGCGGCGTGACGGCGACTGCGCTCGGCCGATGCCTCGCTCCGCTCAGGATGACAGTGTAGGAGTGGTCTCCGTAGACGCTTGCCGTTCTTCCTGCATCCGGCTGCTTTGCGCACCAAAAGAAAACCAGCCGCTGGCGCGACCGGTTTTTAACCGCGGATCCTTCGACTGCGCTCGGGTAGAGCCAGCCTTCAGGCTGGCGTCCAAGATCGCCCCACACTATAAGGCTTGAGCCGCTGCGGTCATTTTGTCAATGACCGCAACGGCTCAAGCGGTTCGTTGGTCCGCAGCGAACGCGGCGCTGAAGCGCCGCTCTACCCGTACTCGCCGGACTACACCAATTCTGAAACCGCTCTAGTCTCCGTACACCGCTTCGCGCTCGTCCACTGCGGGTGCGATGGGCTGGATGCCGCCGATGTTGCCCAGCGGGATGAAGCCGTCGTTGACCACGGGCTTCTCGCCGAGGACATGTTCCTTGTAGAGCGCTAACATGCGGGCTTTCTCGGCTTCCGCTTTTACGCGCTCGTCGCGAGCTTTGAACTTCTCCTGGCGAGCGTTCTTGGCGATGCCGAGATCGTCGAGCGTGTGGTTGGCTTCCGCATTGACGTGGTCTTCAACCAGTTTGAGCGTGTGCGCGGTGGTTTCGAGACCAACCTTCTTGCCGCCGGCGAAGATCTCGTGACGGCCATGCTCCTCGTACCACTTGGTGAGGGTGGCGGTCATGTGCATCTTCTCCACGATGTTGCGCCAGCCCACGCCGGTGTTGTACGCGCAGAAGCTGATCTCGCCTTCCTGCGTGGCGTAAGGGATGATGCACTGCTCGGTGCGGCGGAAATCGTAGTTGAACAGGTCCTGGAACCACATGCCGGCGATGAACAGGAAGTTCCAGCGATCGCGACGGCGCTTCTCGATGTCGGTCTCGGTGCGATCGCCGCTGACTTTGCCGTAGTCCTTGCCAGTCGCGGCGAAGGTCTTGTCGAACTTCTTCAGCAGGTCGGTGAACTTGAAGTGCTTTGGCGACTTGAAGGGATCGTAGTTCTTCAGCAGGGCCAGCGTCATGCCCGCGATGGACATCCACTTGCCGCGTGCCGCGTCGTTCACCTTGGCGATATCCTTGGCGATGGTGTCGCCGTTGAGGAACGCTGTGACCGGGACCGCTTCCTTGGTTTCCTTGTCGATCATGAGAGCCATGCCGACACCGCAGTTGGGGTGGCAGCCGCAGC